>JBAXMA010000188.1:0-6649 GCA_037134535.1 bacterium | reverse complement strand
AATGGGGACCTATAATCTGCTGGAGCTTTGCCGCGAGCGCAAAGACCGGATTCACCTGTTTCATCACATCAGCACCGACGAGGTGTTCGGCTCGTTGGGACCCACCGGTTTATTCACTGAAAAGACTCCCTACAGCCCGAACAGTCCTTATTCAGCATCAAAGGCGTCGTCCGACCATCTGGTCCGCGCCTATCATGAAACATACGGCCTGCCGGCAACAATATCGAACTGTTCGAACAATTACGGGCCTTTCCAGTTTCCGGAAAAACTCATTCCTCTTATAATCCTCAACGCCTCCGAGGGCCGACCTCTGCCGGTATATGGCGACGGCACAAATGTACGGGACTGGCTGTATGTGCAGGATCACTGCTCGGCAATCTGGATGATCCTTCAAAATGGCCGCAAAGGCGAGACCTACAACATCGGCGGCCGGAACGAAATGCAGAACATCCATGTGGTCAGCCTCATATGTGATCTGCTCGACGACATGGCCGGCAAACTCAAAGGCCACAAGCGACGCAGAGAGCTGATAACGTTTGTCAAAGACCGGCCCGGACACGACCGCCGGTACGCAATCGACTGCCGGAAGATTGAGAAAGATCTCGGATGGCGTCCGAAGGAGTCGTTTAAGACCGGAATAAGACAGACAATACAGTGGTATCTGGAAAACAAGGGCTGGGTCGACAACATCCGCTCCGGCAAATACAAGGCGTGGATCAAGAGCCAGTACGCTGCGCTGTAACCGAGCGAAGTTTATCAGGAACTCAGAAAATCAGGCAGGATAATGATTCACTGTAATGCCTCTGTGGAAAAGATCGAACGAGAGCGGCAGGCGTGGCAGCCGGCCTTCCCGATCCTTAGCAAAAGCGAGTGATTTCGATATAGGGAGGGCGCGGTGCCACCCGCGCCGGGAATGATGTCACAGTTTCGAAAGCAGTATCTGTCTTTTTCGTGAGTTCCGATAGTCTGCAAAAAGTCAACAAACAGCCGGGGAGGCAAGAATGAAAGGCATTATTCTGGCAGGCGGAAGTGGAACCCGCATGTATCCGATCACGAGGGCCGTTAGCAAGCAGCTTCTGCCTGTGTACGACAAGCCCATGATCTACTATCCGCTCTCGGTCCTGATGCTTGCGGGCATCCGCGAAATCCTGATTATCTCCACGCCGGCGGATCTGCCGCTATATCGCATGCTGCTAGGTGACGGAACACAACTGGGCATGCATTTTTCCTATACTGAACAGCCTCGTCCGGAAGGCCTCGCTCAGGCGTTCGTGCTGGGTAAAGACTTCATTGGCAAGGGCTCTGTGGCCCTGATTCTTGGTGACAATATTTTCTATGGCCACGGCTTCCGGGAAACACTGACACGCTCTGGCAAACTTACCTCCGGCGGACTGGTTTTCGGCTATCCCGTACATGATCCAGAACGCTACGGCGTTGTTCAATTCGACGCCAAGGGCAAAGCCCTGAGCATCGAGGAAAAGCCGCTGAAGCCAAAATCCCGCTATGCGGTTCCAGGCCTCTACTTTTACGACAACGATGTCATCCGTATTGCAACAAACCTCAAGCCGTCTCCCCGTGGAGAACTGGAGATAACCGACGTAAATCGTGCTTATATGAAAAAGGGAAAGCTCAAGGTGGAATTGCTCGGTCGCGGTATGGCGTGGCTGGACACCGGGACGCATGAATCGTTGCTGCAGGCCGGAAACTTCGTCCAGACAATCCAGCAACGACAGGGCTTAAAGATTGCCTGCGTTGAGGAAATCGCTTACACGCAGGGGTATATCACCAGAAAACAGCTCAAACAACTGGCCAAAAACATGTTAAAGAATGAATATGGTCAGTATCTGATGAAGATTCCAGTGGAGAGAGACTAAACTCATGACCAACCTCGTTTGCACAGAATTGGCGCTCCCCGGTGTGCTGCTGATTGAACAGAAAGTGTTTCATGATCCCCGCGGGTTCTTCATGGAGACATACCACCGCGAGAAATATCTGGAAGCCGGGATTTCAGGATCATTTGTCCAGGACAACTGCTCGCACTCACTCCACGGCGTAATCAGAGGCCTTCACTACCAGCTCAAACACCCGCAGGCAAAACTGATCACAGTGCTCAAAGGTCAGATTTTCGATGTGGCCGTTGACATCCGTAGTGGGTCACCTACTTTCGGAAAATGGGTCAGCCAGATCCTTTCAGAGGAAAACCGCAGGCAGATGTACGTCCCGACTGGATTTGCCCACGGATTCTGCGTGCTGAGTGAAGAGGCGGATGTGCTTTACAAGTGTACGGACATCTACTTTCCCGGGGACGACCACGGATTGATATGGTGCGATCCAGGCATTGGAATTAAATGGCCAATCGAGCACCCCGCTCTTTCAATAAAGGACGGCAATTTGCGGAAGCTCTCAGCCATCCCGCAGGACGAACTGCCGCAGTTTGACTCATAGTCTATCCGCGAACCAGCTGTTGGAGAAACCAGGATGACGACACACAATGCTAACAACATTACATGGCATAAGGCTGCGGTAACGACCGAAGACCGGGCCATACTCAATAAACATAGCGGCGCAGTGCTCTGGTTCACCGGACTTTCCGCTTCCGGAAAATCCACACTGGCTGTCGCATTGGAAAAACTTCTCTTCAATCAGGGCTGCCGCACCTACGTGCTCGACGGCGACAACATCCGATGCGGCCTCAACGCAAATCTGGACTTCAGCCCCGGGGACAGGAAGGAGAACATCCGGCGTATCGCCGAGGTGGCAAAACTCTTTGTCGATGCCGGAGTCATTGTCATGACGGCATTCATATCACCCTATGCCGGAGACCGCGAGTCTGCCCGCCAACTCCTGCCGTCCGGCAAGTTCATAGAAATATATTGCAAGTGCCCGATCAATATATGCGAGCAACGTGATCCCAAAGGACTCTATAAGAAGGCGCGGGCCGGACAACTGAAAGAGTTCACTGGCATTGATGCTCCTTATGAAGCACCGGCAAGTCCCGAGATCACGGCAGACACCGGCTCGAAATCAACTGAAGAGAATGCCCGCACAATAGTCGATTACCTGCGAAAGCAGGGATTGATCAGCACTGGATAGAAATTGAATGTTGACGTCTCCCACCTTACTGACCATAGTCGCGAGCATTCGATTTTCGTCAGCAATACCACAGAAAGGGATACCATGAGAGCATCTAGATCGTTGGCGGTAGCATGCCTTGTAGTTGCGGGTACAATCTGTGCTGCTCAGGCTTCTGAGTTCCGCACAATGGGACCTCGCGCATTGTCCATGGGCGGAGCAGCGGTGGCATGCCCCGCCCCGGCTTATGCGGCATACTATAATCCTGCTGCTCTCGGGCTTAACGACCGCGGAGCCCTTGACATCGCACTCGGTCTAAACATCCGAGATACGGGTCTTGCCGAGCATCTTGATCCGTTGACTGGTTATGACTGGAATGCGGCAACTGACAATCCTCAGGGACCTGATGCTGCAGCTATCATAACTGAACTGAGGAAGATCAAGAGCACAGACGCGCTTATGATCATGCCTGCTGGCGCTATCGGTTTAAGAATAGGCTCCTTTGCGGGTGGAGTTTTCCCCTCAGCACAGATCGTCGCCTACGGGCATCTCGATACAGTTCATCTTAACAAGACCAGCCCTCTGGATGACCCCAACTCTTTCGCCTTCAACTCCTCGGCACTATATGCTCAGGGACTCGGGCTCATTGAAGTACCATTGGCCTATGGACACGCCTTCAAAATGGGAGAGAGCGGCACAGTAAGCGTCGGTGGCGCGCTGAAATTCATTGAAGGCGTCACCTACGATATCCGTCAGGGAATCCTCATCACTACAGACTCCAAAGATATCCAGAAGAGGCTCGAAGACGGCAACGAGATATCGGCCGGTTTCGGCGTTGATCTTGGCGTCATTTACAGAACAGCAGGCGATTGTCTCTCTCTGGGACTTCTGGCGAGAAACGTCAATTCGCCTGCCTTTGTAACGACCACCGGCGCCAGCTTCGCCGAGGATGCCCAGATACGCGCTGGCGCGGCATACAACATCACAAAGCAATTGCTGGTGGCATTGGACATCGACGTCACCGCAAACGAGACACTCATTCCCGGATACAACTCCCGCCAGATAAGCGCCGGCGTCGGTTATGAGGGTAGCATCGGCTCCATCCGCGCCGGTCTCATGAAGAACATTGAGGGTGATGGTGCCCCGATTGCATGGAGCCTCGGCCTCTCACTCGGCGGCGAAACATTTCATCTTGATCTGGCTGGTTCCGTTTCCGGCTCGTGGCAGAAATACGACAATTACAACTTCCCCGCGGAAGGCGGATTCACGCTCGCTCTCGGCGGCGGCTGGTAGCCGTCGGAGCCGCGCACAATTCATCCCTCAGCCGGACAATTCAACAGCTTCCGGCGCGCATAATTCGGTACCACTCTGTGGCATAAGCAGAGGTGATCCGGCACGCTTGACACCAATCAACTGTGTGCTACAGTGCCGCTCGTTTTTGCCTCTGGAAAACCGCGGCCGCATGAAGCCGGACGCGTGCACAAAGTGTGCGCCGTTCGCGCCAGAATTGTCGACCGATCTACAACAGGAGACTGACTGCCATGGCTAAGAAGACTGTGAAGAAGTACGTCTATTCGTTTGGATCCAACAAAACCGAGGGTCGTGCAGAGATGAAGAATCTGCTGGGCGGGAAAGGCGCCAACCTCGCCGAAATGTGCAAAATCGGATTGCCGGTGCCTGCCGGTTTCACCGTCACCACAGAATGCTGCACCGACTATTTCAAGCTCGGTTCCAAGTATCCTGCGTCGCTCAAGAAAGAAGTGGCCGCAGCGCTTGCCTTGACCGAAAAAGCGATGGGAATGAAGTTCGGTGATCGCGATAATCCGCTCCTGATCTCCTGCCGTTCCGGCGCCCGCAGTTCAATGCCAGGCATGATGGATACTGTTCTGAATGTCGGCCTCTCGCCCAAGACTCTGCCTGGCCTGATCAAGAAGACCAATAACCCCCGCTTCGTGTGGGATTCCTACCGCCGCCTGATCATGATGTATGCCGATGTGGTAATGGAAAAGGCCGAAGGCCGTGAGCCGGCAGGTGGCAAAGGTATCCGGAAGATTCTTGACGAGATGCTGGACCAGTTCAAACACAGCAAGGGCTACAAATCCGATACCGACATGACCACCGAGGATCTGCAGAACCTCGCAGAGGAATTCAAGAAGGCGGTCCAGACCCACCTTGGTCAGGCTTTCCCGGATGACCCGGAGAAGCAGCTTTGGGGTGGCATTGGCGCCGTGTTCAAGAGTTGGAACGGCAAGAAGGCCGTCTCCTACCGCCGCATTGAGGGTATTCCGGACCATTGGGGCACCGCAGTCAACGTGCAGTCCATGGTGTTCGGCAACATGGGTGACGGCTCAGCCACAGGCGTGGCGTTCACGCGCAACCCGGCCACAGGCGAGAATAAGTTCTACGGAGAGTGGCTGGTCAACGCCCAGGGCGAGGACGTCGTGGCAGGCATTCGTACACCCAGCCCGCTGAATGATGATACCAAGAACGAGCAGAACAAGCACCTGCCCAGCATGCAGGAAGTCATGCCAAAGACTTACAAGGAGCTCGATGTCATCCGCACAAAGCTCGGGAAGCACTTCAAGGACATGCTTGATATCGAATTCACAATCCAGGAAGGCAAGCTCTATATGCTCCAGTGCCGCGTCGGCAAACGCACCGGCACCGCAGCGCTGAACATGGCAATGGACATGCTGAAGGAGCGGCTGATCGACGAGAAGACTGCCGTCATGCGCCTGGCACCGGCACAGCTCGACGAACTTCTGCATCCTATTGTTGATCCGGCTGCCGAGAAGAACGCCACGGTACTGGCCAAGGGCCTCCCCGCTGGTCCCGGCGGCGCGTGCGGCCAGATCGTGTTTACTGCCGAGGCCGCAGTGGCATGGGCCAAGGAAGGAAAACAGGTCATCCTGCTTCGTGAAGAGACCAACCCGGAGGACGTTGAAGGAATGCGCGCGGCAATCGGCATTCTTACTGCTCGCGGCGGCATGACCAGCCATGCGGCGCTCGTGGCCCGCGGTTGGGGCAAGTGCTGCATCGTTGGCGCATCCGAACTGCATGTAAACGCTAATGCCCGCACATTGACAGTCAAAGGCGAGTCCTTCAAGGAAGGCGATTTCGTCACGCTGAATGGAACCAAAGGGTATGTTTACGCCGGGCAGATCGCAATGATAAGCGCGACGGAAAACCCGCGCTTCCAGACCTTCATGAAGATCGTCGACAAGCACAGGGCAATGGGCGTACGCGCCAATGCGGATACTCCCGAGGATGCACGCATCGCCAGAGCGTTCGGCGCGGAGGGCATAGGCCTGTTCCGTACTGAACACATGTTCTACGGCGAAGGCAGCGACCAGGCTCTCTTCCTGCTGCGAAAAATGATCCTGAGCACGACAGTAGATGAACGGCGCCAGGCACTGAACGAACTGATGGTCTTCGTGAAGCGCGACATCAAGGCGACACTCGAAGCCATGGAAGGGCTGCCGGTAACAATCCGGCTGCTCGATCCGCCGCTGCACGAGTTCGTACCGCAGGGCGCCGAGAAGCAGGCCGAACTCGCCCGCGCACTCGGAATCGATAC
>JBAXMA010000187.1:0-6658 GCA_037134535.1 bacterium | reverse complement strand
CTTCATAACTCCGGAGACCGGTGAGCGACTGTTCCATGCGTTTCATCTCTGCGCCCAGCACGGCGCGCTTCTGACTGATATAGTCAATGCCGAGATTAACCTTGTCCACTGCACCCTGTGCGGTCGACTGAATAGAGACACTCAGGTTTGCACCGCATATCAGACTGCCCCACGAAACGGTCTTAAGGTTGGAACTGAGCAGAGTCATGTTCACCGAGCCATACTTGTAAGTATTGTATGAGCCAAGACTCTCAAAGTTATTAGCCGTCAGATCAAGAGGCTCCTCATTAAACACCTGATTGCTGTCGGGTCCAACCTGCAACCTTACATTGCCGTAACCAGCACTAACCTGATCTCCCGTCATTGATGCCACGCCGTTTCCGCCGCGGAACAGATACAGACCATTGAATTTGGCAGCTGCAGTCGCACCGGTGGTGATGCGCTGAATCTCCTTCTGCATCTGCTCGAATTCCTTCTGCAGGTTATCGCGGTCAACCTGGCTCTTCGTGCCATCATTGGCCATAATGGCGAGTTCCGCCATACGACCAAGAATGTCATGAGTTTTCTGAAGCCAGGCATCTGCCGTCTGCAGGTAGCTGATCTTGTTTTCGACGTTATTGGCTGCGGCGGCCGTGTTGCGATACTGCGCGCGCAGTCGCTCACTCATGGCCAGACCTGCCGGGTCGTCACCTGCGCTCATGATCTTCAAGCCGGATGACAGCTTGCCCATGGACGATCTCAGGCGTGACACGTTGTTTGTGTAGTTGACCCACACACCAAAGGCGGGAACGTTATTGTAGACTTGCATGTACCTATCCTCCTTGATTTCGTAGCTTACTGATACGGCCGTCCTTGGCCGAAGACCGGAGCATCATTGCCTTCACAATCCACATCCCGCCGGTCGCGGAACATGGCACCTCCTCCCTACCGAACTGCAGTCTTTTTCTCCGGCATCACTCCTTTCTCTTTAGTTGTTTCCTGTCGTTTGATCGGAAAAAGGCCACTTATCGCATTACTGAGGGTCTGAATTGCAGCGGAACCATGCTGAGTGGCCTGCTTGTTCTGTTGTTGAATGGCGGTGTATACCTCTTTGCGGTATATGCTGACTTCGTCCGGTGCAGAGAAACCAAGACTGACCTGGTCCCCGTGAACTGCGAGGATCTTGACTTCGATATTCCTGCCGATGATGACACTCTGTTCCGACTTCCTTGTCAGTACCAACATTTTACGCCCTCCTTGGCTTCTGTAATCTCAGACAACTACTTAGTGCACTTCCACACAGCTCCCGATTCCGCCTGCTTCCATCGCCGCGCGCTTCTCCAGGTCATCCATCCGGTTTAAAGCATCCCAGATCCGGTACCGCACGGGATAGTTCTGGCCGTCGCAAATGACCTGCTTGCATATGCAGGCCCTGATATTAATGACTATGGGGCCCTGCAGATTGGCTGTAGTCTCATCCAGCTTGGGTGACACTGTTACAATGCTTACAACCAGTGCGTCGTTCATTGATTCAAGATGCAGGTATTTCACATCCGTTTCGCTTATACGCGGGGCATACTCCGCACAGATAAGGAATGGATCGATGCAGACAAACGAGAGATCCGGCGTGCTGACCGACTGCATAAAGAAGAATGGCCTGGTCTCGGGCTTGCACAGAAAGACAAACTCTTTGGAGTTCTCAAAGGCAGGCAGGCCCTCGGGAAAATGAAAGATGTTTTCGGCGTGAACGGGCAGCGCCACCAGCCTTGAATATGGGTCGACTGATAATGCGGATTTCTGTGGCACGGGTTTGACAATTGTTCTCATTTTTCCTTCCCGGCTTCAGCACAGGCCAGTTTGCTTTTCTGGTCCCATTTCTTCGGCCAACAAATTCTATTCACCGGTTCGAGTCCGGCCTGCTCGATGCAATCCTCCACACCAAACGGCTGCAACCTGATAGCGGATTCCCACAAGCTGTATTGAACCGGATAACTCTTACCGCAGCACAGGATCTGCCGGCCTATTCCGGTCCGGACATTTATCACCACCGGCCCCTGCAGGTTCGTCGTAATTCTCCGCGCATCCCGCCTGACTGTGACAATACTGAAGAGGAACACATCTTCCCTGCCAGCCAGGCCGAGCGCCTTGACATCTATTTCACTTATTACTGGACTATAGCCGGGACAAATGACGAAAGGATCTATGCACACAAACGCCAGGTCCTTGGGATCGAGGGCCTGCATTATGAAGAATGGCCTTAGATCGGGAGGACAGAGAAGAACGAATTCATGGACTTGCTCAAACGCCGGCAATCCGGCCGGAAAGTGGAATATGTTTTCCGCCATGACCGGCAGCGATACAAGGTGGTTTTCGCTGATTGCCTGCTTACCGCCACTATCTATGTTGGTTTCTTCCATATACTGCATCCCCGGAGACCGGTGATTCAACGGAATCATCACTATGTAAGTCTAAAGCAGACCAGATGCCACGACGTGGTCTGGACTGAATAGCACGTCTTTTGGGCCAGAACTCGCTGGTGCGGCACAAGTCCAACAGGTCAATTATTCCCCCTGCGGAAGAAAATTCCGCTTCCGGAAGCGCCGGGCTGTAATCATGCTCAGTCATGAGCCGGTCACGCCAGCGTTCATTTTCGGGCGCGGATGCGGTACCAACCAGGCATGGCAGCCCGACTTCAAGCCAGGCGGCGACACCCATTTGCGTCGCCACAACGGGGACCTCCCCTATGCACTGCGCCCGCCAGCAGGCGTTGGCGTCCAGGATGGCCCGGACTCGCAGGCCATATCGCTTGAGCATGGCCAGCCAGAGTGAAGGGAATTTACCCACACCGCAGACCACCACTTCACGGGCTCCGGCGCTCCAGAGTCTGCGGCAACTCAGTTCCATTTTGTCCAGTGCTACAACACTCCGGAATATGTTCCTGTCCATCGGTTTCCGGCGCAGCATGCCACGAAGCATGGCTGATGGAACGGACCGGAGGCCACGCAGGTAGGCCGGCAGCACATTTTCCCTGCCAGCTACGAGCCTGTAACGCTGCAGAACATTCCGGAACGCTGCCCACAGGAACTGCTTTGGAAAATGTGTCCACAGAAGTTTTGTATTGTTCTGCACCAGGAGCTGGATAATGCGGGCTGTATTACGCCCCCCCTGGTCGCGAACATGCCTGACCCGATGCGGACCAGGAAGACAGCCTATGCTGTAGCCGGCACCATAAAGCCGGAATGCCACGTCGTACTCTTCTCCATAGTACAGATAGTCATCCGGATAGCCGCCCGCTTGTACAATTGCACTTTTCCGGAAGCCGCACGCGCAACCATGAAACACCGATGGCAGCAGGCAGGCCTCATCCTCCTCCTTGCCGTTCCGGACGCTGAAGGCAAGGGCACCCATGCCCGGATTTGCACTGAATGCATCCACCGCCTTCCGGGCGAGAAGCGGATCCATGTAGGCATCGTCGTCGAGTACCAGAAGTATTTCTCCGGTGGCAGCCCGTATGCCGGCATTGCGTGCAGCGGCTCCGATGTTAGCCGGCATTTGAATGACCCGGCAGGGTATGCCGGCAATGGCAGGAGGCAGAGAAACAGTCTCCACTCCGTTATTTACCACTATTGTTTCAGCCTCAAGCCCCTGCATGGCCAGAGTATTATGCCAGACACTGTCAACACAGCGGGTCGGCCGGTTACAGGTCAGAACAATTGCCGTGACTTTGGCGGGAGTGGTTGTGTGTGTGTTGGCCATTGCCTCAGTGCGAAGCACTTCAAGTGCCACCGGGGCGCTATGACCTGTTCACTGAACAAAAGGAATTCGCAGCGCAAGCGGGCCGGTCGTCACAGCAGGGAGATCTTCAAAGAAGCTCTCAGCCCATTTCCGCGCCATAATACTGTTGCCCTTGGCCGCGAAAGCAAGCGAGAGAATACCAGCCGATTCCAACCGTCCATCGCGATCACCATTCTCCAGGGCCTGCTGATACAGCACGACATGGAACTCAATCAACTGATCTGCAAAGACTGGAGCGTGCTTCTGGTCTGTATTCATACTGGCTGTATCGGCGGCCAGCGACCGGAGGTTAAGGGGAATGGCCTCAGGCATGTACCGGTTGAGGTCTCAACCCGGCACTTGCGGCACGAATGGCCCTTTCCGGAGAATGATTTTCCACTATCTCCATTTCTGCCGCCAGACAATCGGAACAGCAGGCATAGGTGTAACCCGCATGTCTGGCCAGAAATCTCGGCTCAGGCAACCAGTTGTTATTGACCTTGATCCGGTTGCATTTGCTGCATTTTATCAAAACCATCTGTGTTTCCATGTGCTCTCCTGTTCCAGAGTTTTCTGCTATTCACAACCGTTACACTAATCAGACCCTAAGCAGGCGATATGCCGCATCATCATGCTGGCATTCGCGGCATGAGGCGTGCTTTGAGCACTGTGTAATGCCTCAAAGACAGGGAAAGGATGAACCACCATGCGCATAAGCAATGAAGCAATGACCAGGACCATGCTCGGCTACCTTCAGAGAGGGAGGGCATCCGTCTATGATCTGCAGCAACAGATTTCAAGCGGGCTGCGTGTGCAGAGACCATCGGACGACCCCGGGGCTTACAGCCTTATCCGCTACTATCAGATGGCTGATGCCGCCACAAGGCAGTTCCAGGTCAATACGACCCGCACGGAAGGGCGCCTGGGAGTCACGGACGGAAAACTTCAGGATCTATCAAACATGGTACAACGGGTATCCGAACTGGTGGTGTCCGGCAGCGACGGCACTAAATCGCCGGCAGACAGAAAGGCAATGGGGGAAGAGATTAATCAGTATGTGGAAGACGCCGTCGCGCTGGCAAATACCACACACGAAGGGGAATACATTTTTGCCGGTCTGCGTACCGATACAGTACCCTACACTGTGACCCGTGATGCCAACGGAAAAATCTCAGCCGTGACTTACCAGGGCAATCAGGACACCAGATCCGTCGAAATCGGGGAGAACGTCTATGTTCCCGCCAATCTGCCGGGATCGGACACGGCGTCGGAACATGGTGTATTTCAAAGCAGTGACACCGATGTGTTCGCTGATCTGATTCACATCCGGGACCGGCTCATGGCCGGAGAAAATCTGGCCGGCACAGAGGACTGCACAGCCGACGCAACGGCAGACACACTGACCATCAAAGGCGTTTATGCCACAGGTAGCACTGTCCGGCTGTCTACGACTGGAGTGCTACCGGCCGGCTTGAATGGAGACACGGACTACTATGCCATACGGATTTCGCCTACCGAAATCAGGCTGGCCTTGACCATGACAGATGCCCGCGCCGGTACTGCGATCGATTTCACAGACAATGGCACAGGACAACTGTCCGTGGCGCAACAGTCGCTGGGCGACATCGGGCGTTATGCCGAGCACCAGTCCGCCATCATGGCCAGAGTGGGCGCATACCAGGAACGTGTAGCACTTTCGGTGAAAGTCCTGAACGCCAATGTTCTGAATAATGCCAAGGGTATCGAGCGGGAGGCATCAGCCGACGTAGCGGCAGCAGCAACTGAACTGGCGAGCAGACAGACGGCCTATCAAGCATCGCTGGCTATCACATCAAAGATGATGAACATGTCATTGCTTGACTACATATAGCTCATCATTTGATGATGAGCGACACAATGACCACATCCCGCCGGTTGTTGTCCGGCACACGTCCCTCGACCGGTTCCCAGCCGCCGTTTACAGTCATTTTAAGTTTCCGCGTCTCGCCAGGATCTTTCCATTCTCCATACCCTGACAACATCAAACGCCGTGGATTGATCTTCAGCTCGTTCGCCAGCACCATACTCACCTGCCTCGCTCTTTCCTGGGACTGCGCCCAGCCATCCCCAACCTGTTCACTTCCGGCAGAAGCATATCCGTCTATGGCAATCTTGAATGTGGATTCACTGATGACCCGCCCTATCCCGAGAATCTCCTTACGGCCAGCCTCAGTCAAAGTCGTCTCGCCCTTCGCAAACCATATCCTGTCGGACATTATAACCCTGACACGATTTCCCTCGGCGGAATCCATATCAAGAAGCGGAACAAAGCTCTTATCAAGCTTCAGCGTAGCCAGTTGAGCGCTGACATATTCGTAGAGTTTCAGAGGCTCCTCGCTCTCGTCGCGACTCAGAGACTTTGTGGCCAGTTTCTTTCTTTGTCTCTGACTGGGCGTACCACCGCTCATCTCGCCCTTCATGGCTGTGGGCCATCCCTTTTCTGCTATAGATACGCCTCTCTTCCCGAAATCACCGCCAAAACCGCTGCGGATGGCTATCGCAACCACATTGAATTTCTTGATGTTTGCAACCGACATTGAGTACATGAGGATGAAGAATGCGACCAGAAGTGTCATCATATCCGCATAAGTCAGAAGCCAGCGTTCAGCGTTCTCAGCTTCCGGTTCTGCTTCCACATGTTTCTTCTTTGCCATCTTCCTGACTCCCTGGTATCCCCACAATTCCCGGCGCGGGTGGCACCCATAGGTGTTAAGCTAAGAACGACTCATTCTATTGTAACATGCTTGTCATGCACGACTTACAATGAATATCCAATATCCAACAACCAATATCCAACCGAAGATCGGAGAAGTTCAGGAATCTCAGCCAACTCCGCTGCGGGTCACGCGTGAGTATCCCCTGAAGG
>JBAXMA010000186.1:0-6669 GCA_037134535.1 bacterium | reverse complement strand
CGCCTATGCCGTACTTGATCATGGCGATGCGCTCAACACCCATGCCGAAAGCGTAACCGGTGACTGCCTCAGGGTCGTAGCCGACGAGTTTGAACACTCGCGGATCAACCATGCCTGCTCCGCCCATTTCAATCCATCCGCTGTGCTTGCATACCCTGCAGCCCTTGCCTTTGCAGATGTGACAGGTGAAATCGAATTCAACGCTGGGTTCCGTGAAGGGGAAGAAGTGAGGACGGAACCGGACTACAATATCTTTCCCCATCATCTCGCGGGCAAAATGGGATATGTCGCTCTTCAGATCCGACATTGAGACCTGTTTGTCAATGTAGAGTCCTTCGACCTGATGGAAGTTGGCGCTGTGAGTGGCGTTGCTGGTGTCGCGCCTGTAGCATCTGCCCGGAGCAATAATCCTGAGCGGCGGCTTCTGCGTCTCCATGACTCTGATCTGGACGGGGGAAGTCTGGGTGCGGAGCAACTCGCCGGTCTCCAGCCAGAAAGTGTCCTGGTTGTCACGGGATGGATGGTCGGCGGGCGTATTGAGCGCGTCGAAATTGTGGTAGGCGGTTTCGATGTCAGGCCCGTCCGCAACCGTAAACCCGATGTTTGCGAAAATCCTGCAGGCTTCACCTATGATCATTGTAATTGGATGCTTTGAACCATGATGATGCCAGTTGCCCGGTACTGTGTAATCGAACGAGCTGGCGGCGACCTCAGTCGCGGAGTCCGCAAGCTCCTGCTTTCGTGCATCCACAGCGGCCTGGACCTTTACCTTGAATTCATTGGAAAGTCTGCCGATGACAGGCCTCTGGGCCGGATCGGCGTCCTTGAGGCCCTGCATTATCGCTGGAAGGAGGCCGTTGCGGCCCAGATACTTGATCCGGAGCTGCTCCAGATCGGCTGCAGATGCTGCAGCCTTTACATCGGTCAAGGCCTCGTTAGTAGATTTGCTAATGTCGTCAGCGTTCAAAATAACCCCCATTGGAATGCCCCGCTATGAAAGACTCAAGAGCTTCCGTCTGCAATGTGTTTTATCGTACATGTGCGTCGCTTTATAGGCAAGCACAACCGCGAAAATGTATGCGCATCATGGTGCTTACTTGTCAGCTTCGCAGCAGAGGAGCTCGAGCAATCGCTGCTCAACGGACCAGCCGAAGCCGATGCCGCCACGACTGCCGGGCCACTCGATCAGCCATGACAGGCGCGGGTCACCGGTTACGCCGAAGTAGTAGAGCGCGGTTATTCGATGCAGTCCGGCATCGAGCGGTACCGAGGCAGTGATTCTCTTTCCGCCCTCTCCCAGGGCGCCGGATTCATCGTTCTTGATCAAGGGTTGTCCGTCGATGTACAGGCGGCACCCGCTGTTGGCGCCGATGCGGAATGTGTAAACCGCCCGGACTGGCGCGCGGAGGTAACCGTCAAACTTCATAGCCCAGTGCTTTTGCCGCTTGCGGTCATCGCGCGTCTTCTTGACCGTCTCCAGAGGATTCTCCGTGAACCCCTTATCCACAAGTCGGTCATCAGGCTGGCTCTTGAGGTCGAACATCTCCTGAAACGGTAGATAGCCGTTGTTGGCATCTTCAAAGTAGGAGTAGCGCAATCCGCGCCGGCATTTGGCCGGTTCAGCCACTGCGGGCAGGAAATCCTTGTCCTGGAAAGTCTGTTCCGACTCCGAGCCGTAGGGCAGAGCCTTGAACAGTCCGGCGAACCGCAATGCCGGATTTGCACGCGCTTCGATCTTGATGCGCACCTTTGTGGCGGTTATTTCCGCGAAGGGCAGGGCGCGCTTGTGGCCGACTGTTCTGCCGTCAGTGACGTGTACCCATTTGCCGTCACGCCAGGCCTCCAGGCTGAAGCTGGAAATGCGCTGACCGATGACCTGGTATTCCTCCAGCAGGATGTTATTGAATGTGCGGGGCTCCGGGAACTCCGCTTCCAAAGTGGCGGTTTCAGCTGGTTCCAGAGTGATCCAGGGCTGATCACGTTCGACTCGCAGAAGACCGGCCGGATCATATTTCTCCGGACGTGGAGTCAATGTGATCCTGGCTCCGTTCAGAACGTTGTTTCGGAACGACTCGTCGATCCAGTTCTTCAACTCGCACAGTCGATCAATCTGCGGCTGAGTGATTGCGCCGTCAGGGTGGGGACCCGGGCTCACAATCAGTACTGCGCCGGAGCCGATAGACGCATACCAGGTGTCGATGAGGAACTGCAGCGAACGTGGCTCGCCCTTGCCGTCCCAGCCCCAGTTGCCCATGAGCACGCATGTATCGCCTTCCTGCGGCGACCAGAACAGTTCCTTGCCGCGCATTGATTCGAGGTTGTCAGACACCTCATGAAGCCTCTTGGGTATCAGGTATTCAAAATGGTAGGAAGTCCATTTGCCGCTGCGCATATCGGGCAGAATAGGAAGTACGTTCCAGTTGATCGCGTCACCGATGGCAGACTCATTTCCGCACCAGCGGTTTCCGAACCCGCACATGGCTACGATACACTTCGGCTGATATGTATAGATGATTTCGAAAATGCGGTTCCAGTCTTCGGCGCCATTGGTACCCGCGCCATCAAACCAGATCTCCGAGATCTCGCCATAGGGAATGAGCGTTTCCAGAAGCTGCTGCTCAACGTAATCCTGATAGATCTTGCGCCGCTCTGGAAGCATCTGATCGGCACTCTTGCGTGTTGTATCGCAGCGCGGGTCATTATGGTCCCAGATTGATATATACA
Source organism: bacterium (assembly GCA_037134535.1). Taxonomy (GTDB): domain Bacteria; phylum Verrucomicrobiota; class Kiritimatiellia; order SPBP01; family SPBP01; genus JBAXKQ01. Next base: position 3,945 of record JBAXMA010000186.1, on the reverse strand, counting down.
CACCGAACTTAAGTCCGGCCTCTCGGCATGCATCTGCCAGTTCCTTGACCATGTCGCCCTTGCCGCCGCGCCATGGCGCGCTGCAGACCGAGTTTCCGTTAAGTTTGGTACGCCATAGATAGAAACCGTTGTGGTGCTTGGCAACGCACACGATCATCTTAGCGCCGAATTTCTTGTGCGCCTGCACCCATTGCCGGGCATCGAAGTCCTTGGGATTGAAAGCGGCCGGGCTGTCTCCTAGCGGGCCGATAAAATGAGGGAAGGTGATGAACTCCATATCCATGTATGCCAGTTTTGCCGGCGATGGCCGGACATTAGCCGATCGCTTCCTGATTTGATCCAAAGTCTCATTGGGCGAGGCCGGTCTGGAGACCTCCTGCTCATAGAATGCCTTCATCCATTTCCATCGGTTGGCATTCTCTATACACACCGGCTCGGGAGGGAACTGGTAGGCTGGCATAACCGGAAATGCCGGGGCGGCCTGGCTTGGCTTCGCAGGTGCATTAGATTCCATTGCGACTAGTCCTTTCGTTGAAATTACCATTCCCAGGATGATCAAACCCAGTACAGCTTCGTGCTTCATTGAGCACCTTTCGAAGTTTGCCGTTACGCGGTTCTTCATGAGTGCTCTGACGATTGAAGTTCAGTACAAAACATCCGGCGATCGTGTGGCATTGTACCACCTTTGTAAAGCGCGAATCTCTGTCACCTTTTACCACGCCCCGCGCAAGAGCAGGTAGAGGATCGCAAGGGTCGTTGCGACTCCAGCCACCCACCAGACCCACGATATTGCCCTCGGCTTGGCTGATGATCCGAACTCCGCCTTCACGAACTCGTCGTAGTTGAAATCGTCATCGGGCAGATCGAGACCGTCAAGGCGCGTGCGCTCCTCGTTCCATCCGGTCTTCTCATCGGCACCGCAACCAGGGCAGGCCATGGCGTTTGATGGCACATCTTCGCCACAGATGGGGCAAATGAATGAGTCAGTGGTTGTCATAGTCGCTTCATTTTTACAGGTTTAAGTGTTCGGTGTTGGGGTTACTGGGAAGAAGTGTATCAGGATTGCAGCAGCTGTGACAGATCCGTTCATTCATTACCTTTTGCGGCGGACGCGGTACATGGCGTGTGTTTCACGGACCTGCGTTTTTGCCTGACTCAGTCTGACGAACTCTGCCATGGACAATGCCTTGTCAGGAAACTTCTCCTGAAGTTCAGTGTCCTCGGTGACACAGAAGACCTTCATTTCCATGGCCAGAGCGATGAAGTTGGCGTCGTAGGCGGTGATCTTGTGGCGTGTGAAGAGCTCAATAACCCTTTCCGACGAAGCATCATGCTCGTTGGTGGACATCCGTGAGGAGACGTCTTGCCATATCGCCATTGCATTGTCAGGCGTGATCTGTCGCACCCGGACCGCAGTTGCCAGGATATTCTGAACCTCATAGCGCCAAAGTTGAGGCAGGATCCATACCGGGTCAATCTGCTCCACCTGTTTGGCGAGATCAGGCTTTGTCCCCGTCAAGTTCCGGGCCGCCGGAACATTCGTGTCCACGACTATCACTGGCGTCCCCGTTTCTTTGCCCTGGTGATAAACTCGTCAGTCAATGGTGTCCGTGTTTTGAACGGTCTGGACCAATGGATTTGCTGAAACTTCTGCATACGTTCCTCAAAGAGGACAATTGCCTGCTGCGTCATGGACCGTCTGTTACGTTGTGCTTCCTGCTTGAGCCATACGTGTATGTCGACTGGAAGGTCTTTGATCAAAAGAGCAGCCATAATGAATCTCCACTAGTGTTATGGTATAAGAGTACTAATAGCATTAGCGACTGTCAAGATGGCGGCAACTGTGAAATATAGACTGACAATCGCTGAGCTTCGGGCATTGTCAGTAGCATGATGATTCGTGAATTGGCGGGAATGAGTGGGAATCGAACCCGACCCGGGACCTGTTACAGCCCCACACTGGTTTTGAAGACCAGGAGCACCACCAGGCACTATTCACTCCCTGCTTGAAGAATCGCGCTTTTCGTCATTTCGTGGTTGCACTTTTGTGTACTCGTCTGTCGTGACCATGCCACATTCTGCAACTCACATGTCATCGAAGAATGGCAGGAATGAAGAGGGAAGACAAGGGGATTGGCGCAACGGGTGGGTTAGTTTCGTGGTGGGCCTCCCATCGCCCTTGCGGCGCAAGGCGGCAGGGAGCCGCACCCCGTAACTAATGCCGCACCAACGGGTGATGAGTCACAGCTTCGACCTGTACTTGCCCTTCGATTGCTCAGTCAGTCGCTTGCTGACGATGGCCACATATGTGCTTGTCGGGCTCAGGATATTGCTGATTATACAGTCGATTGCAGGGCTGGAGTACCATTTTGTCGAATGGTCGGTATCGAGGATGCAGCCGCCTTTTCCTTTGTGATGCTCGGGCGGGCAAATGAGGACCGGAGTGCCGCCCGACGTCGCCGAACTCAGGCCGGTCACATAGATGTAATCCATCCATTCCATTGCATTTGTCAGCATTCCTGCTTGAGTCTTACTGCCAGGGCAAATGAACATCTCCGGGCTGACATCGTTTGAAAGCATGCTCAAGTCCGCGGGATAGTTGGTCACAGGGGAATAGCAGTAAGCATTCAGTGCGACATCAAACTGGTGCAGGTTGGACTGACATGCAGATCGATTGGCCAGTTCCCGCACCGGCTGTGGGCAGCAAGGAATGAGCAGGAAGAGAATACCAAGCAGAATCACGCCTATCACCAAATCTGTCGTTCTGCTGGTGAGATGTCGCGTGAAAATACTTCCTTTCTCTAGCGGTGTCTGTGTCTCGTTGTTTTGATTCATCTCGATACCTCCTGAACCTGACAGTTACAACTTTCACTTCTGCAGACAGCTTACTGCGCTCCGGCGATGTGGTCAAAGATAATACTGTGTTGTGATAATATCTGAAGTTGGTGGCAGCCGCCGTCGCCGGCGGCTGCATTGTCACAGCTTTGCACAAATGCGTCCGGCAGGGACGCCGGACGCCACCTGACGCGCAACCCAGATCGAATTTTCCGGCTGGTCGACAGATTGAGTGTTCACTCCGGCGTCCCTGCCGCTTTGTTTTGGTCCACACCTTCCCGGTGATGAGGTGGAGTCTCCGAGTCATTGATGCTGCGCGATCTATGCTTGCTCATGCATCTCCGGTAGTATAGTTTTCAAACAGTTTACGGAACGAGAATGCTGTATATTACGTTTACGGTCGTTGTGTAGTCGTATATGCCCCGTGATTTCACCGGTTAGTCTCAGGAATTGTGTCTAAACTGAAAGGAGAGGGGACAATGATGCGGAAAATGTCTGGTTGTGTGTTGGCGCTACTGGTCCTGATTGTCTGCACGGCACGGGCCGATGTCAGGTTGCCGAAGGTATTCAGTGATCACGCGGTTCTTCAGCGCGCACTTCCTCTCGTCGTCTGGGGTTGGGCCGAGGCGGGTGAGAAGGTGAAGGTCGCAATTGGTGGCCAGACCAAGTCGACTACAACTGAAGCGAATGGCACATGGCGTGTCACGCTCGCGCCGCTCAAGGGCACTGCACCTCTTGAAATGGTGGTGACCGGGAAGAATACAGTCACGATCAAGGATCTTCTCGTTGGCGATGTCTGGATCTGTTCCGGCCAGTCGAATATGGAATGGGGTCTGGGTGGTTCCGATAACGGGCGTGAGACAATTGCAGCAGCCACGAACTCGAAGATCAGGCTCCTCAATGTTAATGCGGGACAGTTTAATGAACCGCAAATGGACATCGGGAACACCTGGACAGAGTGTAATCCTCAGACGGTGGGCGGCTTTTCAGCGGTTGGATATTTCTTCGGCAGGACGATTCAGCAGGAAACCGGGGTGCCTATTGGTTTGATAGCGTACGCATGGGGCGGCACAGCGATCGAGCCGTGGACGAGTCCGTCCGCATGGAACC
>JBAXMA010000185.1:0-6683 GCA_037134535.1 bacterium | reverse complement strand
TTCCACGTCAACGACCTGGACCACGCCAGCCGCCGCATGACCAAACTCCCCCAAAGGCGCGAGCTGGTACCAGCCGTCAGCCGGCATCTGAAATGTCTCTCGATTGACAATGAGTGAGTTCACATATGCACCCTCCAATAGATGCACAGGAATCAACTGGCGGGACGGGAAGGGGGCAGCCTTGGAGGGGAAAATCACGTCCTTGACACACGGAAGTCCATGCCTACAATATGCTGCCGTGTAGGCAGGAGCCGACACGCAGCGTGCGGCTCAGCCTGATTTTTTCCGGATGGAGCTGAACGGCATAACGGATAGTTGGCCGGAGGAGAATGATGAAACGAACATTGCTACTCATGTTGCTGTTTGCCAGCCAGGCGTTCGCCCGCAGCGTTGCGCCGCCACAGATCACCGTGACCAATGCGACAACCGGGGCCACATCATTGGACGGATCCTTTTGCCTCCTTTTCGAGAGCCGTAACGCCGGAGCAGTCGACGGAGCACTTGCCGTGCGAACATCGATGCTGGGAGTCGGAGTCAATCTTGCGGCATGGGATGCCGAAGGCAATCTCCTCCTCTCATGTCCGCTCAAAGCCGAACAAAGTGGCGACATCTCACTTTTCTTCTTCATGGTGAAGAAGGAATTTCTCCGCCACGCCAAGCTCACAGTCTTCACCAGAGACAACATGTATGAGTGCCGCTTGGCAGATGTGTCCCCAAGGGCGGAGAAATCAGACATGCAATCGGTCATCAACACAATCAGAGGGAAGACACCACCAGAACAGCCAACAAAGCCTTCGACCGCTACAAAATGAACCGCGCGGACGCGGTCCATTTTGAGGATCAAGGCAAACGTTCATGAACTATGAAGAAAGCCTTTCTGATCATTCTTTCGCTCGTTGTAGCGCTCATCATCGCCATCTACTCGTATGAGCATGGTTTCGCCAGTAGCCGATCCAGAGCCGAAAGAGAAAACGGTATCTTGCTCCCGACGTCGGCACGAAACATTCAGTGCAGCGCGGAAGGGTTAGTGCTTGGATACTTTGGTCTTGATCACGGCGTTTTCTCACTGTTTGAGATGGACACGAGTGAATTGCAGAGATTCACGAACTCTTTGACAGTCACTGCCCGCAATCGTGCCGGTGAAGTGCCTCACCCTACGATGCGTCCAGAGAACTGTTGGTGGAGTTTCAGCCCCGAATACGACCGTTTCAGAAAGACATGGGACGGCCAGGCGAAGCCAATCGAAACCTTGACCTGCAAGTCACCGGTCGGCGACTTTCTCTCCGTGCAACTGTGGATGCTCACGACGAACGTGATCATCGTCAATATGTACACCGACTGGAACTAGAATGGCGGAGAATGCCGACCAAGATATTGATTCACTTCCACGATAGACCGCGACTGCGGTAATCCCAGTGACGCGCGTTGAGCTGTCAGTGCCACCACGCGCTTGCTCTGCCCAGTCCCGCCGAGTATGATGCCTGCGTACCGGGGGCTCTTGCTATGAAACTACTTCTGCCCGTATCGATATGTGCGTTGTTTTGGGGCTGTGAAACCGTTCAGAACACCGAACCTATCCCTTCTGGCTATCAGGTGAAAACCGTGGCACACCAAATCTCTGAATCGGAAGCACGAGAAATGAGGGCGAAGTATCCAGCCGGGTTCAAGGCTGACCTCGGGGCGCAACAGTATCGGGTGGACATTGAAATCAACCGAGGCAGCAATGCTGTTGAGTGCATATCGAAAGGGGCTGTCTGTGTGGCGGAAGGCGAATGCCTCACTTGGTGTGTTGGTCTCCCGTTCACGCCACTTCCGAGGGAGACTGGCGGCTTCGAGATTCGTGTATCCAGAACCAACGGAGTGGTCGCTGGAACCGTGGACGGCGTGATGAAGTATGACGGTAAAGCAATATGGAGAACGAAGCAGGAAATGCTTGTTGATGCTTCTCCGGCAGCACGGTGAGAAGGAATACCCCGATGAAGAACCCAATGCATGAGACCTGGAAATACCGCATGACGGAATGGATTCTCGCTTTCGCCATCGTCATGATTCTCGGATGTTGCAGTTGCAGTACCGTCGGATGCAAGGAGCAATGGCTGAAACACCTCTCGGACGATTCCAACAAGGCACGAGCCGAGTTTCTTCTGCACTTTCCCCTCGGAGCCAACATGACGAGAACCAAGGACGAACTGATGAAGAATGGTTACAAGGTGACCTGCGATGTGACGAATAGGAGCACACAGCAGCGTTACATGTGTCTCGGCGCGACAATAGGGGAAGGACTTCTGTCCTACAAGTTCCGTTCGATTGCTCTCTATTACGACGACAAAAACGCGCTTACAAACATAACCACATGCACGCACACAGTGAAATCATGGGACCCAAGTACGTATTGAGGAAATCAAACACGCAATAGAACACACTCCCCGCTCACTCCACCCCCGTCTTCTCGCTCAACTCCTCCGTCTCAATCCTCACCCATGCCTTAGATAGCCTCATCGCATCATCCACAGCCCCGATCGCCTGCTCAGATAAACCCGCCGAAACCCGAAATCAATGGACTTTGCGCACCGCCCTGATATGCTGCCGGAAATGCGCCAGCGGCTTGCGGCGGCCCAGGTGTCAGAGCGAGGGAGGTCACTGCGGCAGGCCACACATAATCAGAGTGCTCAGCCAGCATCGCAGCATTGAAGCTGACCAGTGGCCCGGCGTGAATGGAAAGGAAACGAGGTATGAAACATTCCCAAAGTTGCCTCATCTTCATGTTCGCCATCGTACTCATGGGCTGCGTACCAGACTTCGAGAATCCTCTTCCACCGCCCGCCAATCTAAAGTCGGACGACAAGATGGTTGGGAACTGGGTCTGCGACATGAGCACAAATGAAAAAGTTCAGTTATCCATCTTTGCAAGGCAATCTGGCTGGATGGATTTCGTATACGTGCACCACGACGACCATCGCCCGGCAGAAGTCGCTCTGCTGGAAGGCTATGTTACCGCAGTAGGAAAGAACAAGTTCCTCAATCTCCGTGGGAGAGAACTGAATGACCAGGCCAACAGCAACACGAATCGGCCATGGATGCTGGCACTCTACGTTGCCGGTCTCAATTCACTCGAAATCCGGCTGTTTTCTGACTCCAAAGTAAAAACCCTCATAGAGTCAAAGGAACTTCAAGGCAGCGTCAGCAAGGGGGAAAACACGGAGCAAATCAAGGTCACGACACCCTCCACTAACCTCCTGTCCCTCATAACAGAGAAGGGACCTGGGGCTTTCATCGACAATGATTCCATCACCCATCAGTTCAAGAGGGCAAAGAAATAATGCAAAAAAAGATAGTTGCGCCAAGGTCCAGGTGTGGTACTATATTCCTGCGTCTGGGATGAGTCGCCTAGCGTCTCATGTCGGGGCTTTTAGCCCCCAACCCCAGTCGCTTTTTTTTTGAGGTCATTGCGCGGGAGGGAGGGCAAACGTGTTCCTCTGCTACGTCGACGAGTCAGGCACGCCCGACATTCCAGGCAACACGAGCCATTTCATCCTCGCGGGGCTTTCCATCCCTGTCGACCGCTGGCGTGACTGTGACGCGGCCGTCAACGCCATCAAACACCGGTATGACCTTGATGACGCCGAGATCCACGTTGCATGGTTGATGCGCGCCTACCGGGAACAGGACCAGATCCCGAATTTCGCCGGCATGGATCGCACCAGGCGTCGCGCACTGGTGGCCAGTCAACGGACAACAACCCTTCACCGCATTCTGAGTACAAACAATCGCAATCTCTACCGACAGACCAAGAAGAACTACACGCAGACAGCAGCCTACACACATCTCACCCGAACCGAACGTATTGCCCTCGTTCAGGAATTTGCGGCCTGCATAGCGGGCTGGCGATTCGCTCGTCTGTTTGCGGAGTGCGTCGACAAAGCCCACTTCGTCGCACAAGTCCGAGGCAAGAGCGTGGACGAGCAAGCTTTTGAGCAGATTGTCTCCCGCTTTGAGCAGTTCCTCCAGAACATGGGCAGACCGGCAGGGGACACCCGATACGGCCTCTTGATCCACGACAACAACCAGACAGTGGCCCGCCGCCATACCGAACTGATGAAACGATTTCACGCCAGCGGCACACTGTGGACCGGCATTAACTCCCTGATTGAGACGCCATTATTCGTGGACAGCCAGTTGACCGGCATGATCCAAGTCGCGGACCTCTGCGGCTATGCTCTGAGACGCTACCTCGAGAACGACGAGACACCACTATTCGATCAGGTCTTCCAACGGGCTGACCGGGTAGGGAACACGGTGGTAGGTGTTCGTCACTTCACCAAACTCGCTTGCACCTGCCGAATATGCGCTGCCCACCGCCGCACCGTCGGCAACGCGACCAATAACTAATCAGTCAACTCCACAGCCTGTATCTCGTCTTCTAGCTCAACTCCCCCGGATTAATCCTCACCCCCGGCTTCGCCAACTTCAACGCATCAGAAGGAATGCTGCAGCCGCGCCACCGCCCCGTAGCGTGCTTTGCTCTGCTACCCCGTCGCCAGAGCCAGAAGCAGACAGATAATGACAATGTGCTTCATCGTGCTATTCCTTCGCACCGTGCTGCCGCACCGGGCATCGCTATTCCTTCGGACTATATTCCTTCGTTGGACGCCCACCAAATGTCTCAGTCCAGCCTTTTGTTCCCGGCAAGTAATAGATGACGGCATTGGTGCTACCCTTGAAGACCTCCGAGCCGAGGCTTGGAGCGTGTCCTTGGAAATGAACTTCTGAAAGACTGGGACAGGCTTGGAACGCCACATCACCGATACTGGTGACCTTGTTCGGAATTGTTACGCTTTCCAGACCGAAGCAGCAACTGAACGCATTCTTTTCGATATTGGTAACGCCGTTTGGAACAGTAAGGCTCTTCAGGTTGGAGCAGGAAGTGAACACACAGTATCGGATATGGGTAACATTGGTGCCGATTGCAACACTCTTCAGGCTGGTACAGCCGATGAATGCACCTGCCCCAATATCCGTGACGCTGCTGGGTATCGTTAGGGTCTTTAGTCCGGTGCAGGACTTGAATGCACAACCACCGATATTGGTAGCAGTATTGGGAACTGTTACGCTCGTCACGTTTGTACATTCGTCGAACGACTTGTTCCCGATGCTGGTAACGGGTAAACCACCAATCGTGTCTGGGACGACAACTTCGCCACCCCTCCCTGTGTAGCCGGTGATGGTAATCGTGCCATTGTTGGTCGTGTAAGTGTAATCCTGTCCCTGTACTGCCGTCGCCAGAGCCAGCAGCAGACAGAAGATGGCAATGTGCTTCATGGCTATCGCCTTATCGCCTGTGAATGATACCGAGTATCCTGCCGTCTTTCTGCGAAATGCTTGTTTCGGCAACTCCATCGAGAGAATCAGGAAGAAAGCCCGTCACAGTCCACACTCCATTCGATAGAGTAGCCTTGAACGGTTTCTCCTTGTCTATCATCTTGCCGTCGATGGGAAACAAGTTCTCTGCAATCCTGACAGCGGTTTCGGCATCGGGAACAAACCCTTTCTCCGGCTTGAAGGTTGTGTCAATTCGGTTGGATGATATGGTCGGAGAAGCATCAACCAGCAATTCCTGCTTGGTTCTCCACATCTCTTTACCGTCATACTTCATCCCGCCATCCACGGTGGCAATCACAACCCCGTTGGTTCTGGCGACACGAATATAGAACCTGCCAGTCTCCCTCGAAACTGGTGACGTGCTATAGCTGGCACCGGGATTGCCAACACCCCAAGTGAATGGCTCACCATCCTGTGTCATCACCGTCCCTTTCGATATGCACTCATTCGTAGGGCTGCTTCGGTTGATTTCAATCTCAACCCGATACAACTGCCGCCAATAGTCCGGCTCCCTGAAGTTCTGTGGATACTTTGCACTCAGTTCCTGTGCTTCCGATTCAGAAAGGTGATGTACGACGGTTTTCAGCTTATAGCCAACAGGGGCAGGTTCGGACTTCTGAACGGTTGCACAGCCCCACAGCAACGCACATCCGGCGAGAGCAGATCCGGACAGAAGCAGTTTCATAACTATGGTTCCACTCATCGTCCCCCCAGCTATCTTCACCGCCACAGACCCTGACGCACCACCGGGCAATCTCACAGTTAGCGTAGTCTCTTGAATCTATTGTCTTCTTCAAGTTGGATGACAAGTTGTCCACCTTGATTTATTATTGGCTGAGACAGTATTCCTTCCGAGCACCGTGACGGAACGGTGTCTGGTTTTCCCCGTACTGTGACTGTAACTGGCAAGAGTCGAATCCTATCGTTCTCCATCGTCCACTTGCCACTCATCTCCATCCCCACGATGGTGTCGGTGTCGTGAAACGCGAACGACCCGTCTTTCTGGAATTGTATGGTTTGCACAGAACTCAAGAATCCTCCCGTGTGACATTGCCATGTTCCCACGACATCATCTTGTGTGATTGGATTGTGAAGGCTCGTGCAGCCAATCAAGCATGAGCAAACCGCAAGAAGTGCTGCCTTCTTCATCATTCTATTTCTCCAAGCTACCCTCACTATTCCCGGCACAGCCCCGCCGCACCACCGGGCAATCTCAGAAACTGGTTCGATTCACTTACTCGTTCCGAATTTCACAAGACGCTGGAATTCCAGTTTCGCCTGCACATAGCAAACCTTGCCCACAT
>JBAXMA010000184.1:0-6688 GCA_037134535.1 bacterium | reverse complement strand
GGGTAACTTCGTGCGGTCTCGGGGGCGACCATTTCGAGAAGGCGTGGAAGAATACCAGTATGTCGCAGGCAATAATGGTGACTCCGACAGTCATGCCGAACAGGACGAGCGACCACGTTACGCCGGCGGCCGGGCCGTTGTAGAATAAAAACGCGGGAATGCGCAGCAGTCCTCGCGGAATTGTCATGCGCACCCGGACGCTCAGGCGCTCAGACTCGCTGAGCGCAATTAGCATTGTAATGCCGATGCAGCCTGTAGACAGGCCGCACCAGAAATATAAAGGATCCATGCCGGCGTATGCGGTGAGGATGAGGAATGCAACCAATGAAGCGGTCCACACGGCAGTAGCAGTGATGCGTACCGGCAGAGCCCGGTTAGCTGATTCAGGCATGATCAAGGCGGTTGAGAATACGTGCATAACGGCCATGATGCCCACGTAGAGGAGGAGGGTAACTGTAACGATAATTGTGACTGAGACACCTAACCCCAATCCGAAAGACCCGGAGCTGAGAAGTTCAAATGTGACTGCGACCATGGGACCAATTCCGATGACAAAGACGCCTGCCGTGGCCAGCGCCAGCAGCACCTTGAACAGGCGGTTGGCAGGAACGCAGGCCACAACAATGGCAGCCTGTATTGCCGCCGTGACATACAGGAAGGCAACGCCCAGGGCGATCAGCATTGTCGGGATGTCAATTCCGCGCATGAGATACGTTAGCACCATGAACGGCGCGCTGGTGCTGAAGAAGAGGATGGCAAGAACAACGCCCGAGAGCATCTTGCCGCGTATTGCGGTCCATGGAGTTATCGATGTTATGAAGAGGAGGTCGACGTTACCTGGGGCGCGTTCGACGGCAAGCCGGAAACCGCAATATGCCGGAATGAAGAAGAGGCATCCACCGGAGAGGATTGACAGCATTATCATGAATGTCTGCTGGCCCTGATTGAAAAAGCCATAACTGGCGATTGCCATGTCGGCATTTCCAAGAGCAACACCGGTTGTTATCAGTTGCGTGAGCACAAGCAGGCACATTGCGGCGACCACAAAGTTGCTACGGACTGCCTGCCTGAGCTCTTTCACCAGCACCGGATTGAGCGTCATCATCTTCTCCGGCAGTGAGAATACCCATTGGACAACTCGGACCGGGCGGGAAGGGGAAGAATGGCCGGCGAGACTGAAGCGATGAAATATGGACGTCAGGTTCACTGGACTGCACCTTTCGTTATCTTCATGAAGATGTCCTCCAGATCGGTCCTCTTGCGCTGGAACTCGGAGACCTTGAAGCCGGCACCGACTATGAAGGTGAGCAGTTCGGCGCATTCGGGCTCCCCACCCTCCAGACTTATCACGATGTCGTTGTCAGCTACTGCGATGTTATCGACGCCGGGGATCGTCATCAGCAGCGTTTGCAGTTCGGCCTTTCTGTCGAGCACACGTACTGTGATGGCACACCTCGGTGTGCCGCGGGCAATGATGTCGGAGATGGAACCCTTTTCCAGAACTTTGCCCTGTTCCATGATTATGGCACCATTGCAGATTTCGGTCAGCTCCGTGAGGATGTGTGAGCTGATCAGGATGGCCTTGCCCTGCTCGGAGAGGACTTGGAGCAGTTCGCGCAATTCAACCCTGGCACGGGGATCCAGGCCGGCGGCCGGTTCGTCCAGTATGAGTACATCCGGATTGTGAATCAATGCACGGCCGAGGCATACACGTTGCTTCATGCCCTTGGAGAGGGACTTGAGCAGCTTGTCCCGGAGATCGGTGAGTTTTGTGAAATCCTCCACTTCACCGATGGTCCGTATCCGGTCACGGCCGTTGATACCGTATGCTCTGGCAAAGAAGTCGAGGTATTCATGCACGGTGGTGTCGGCGACGACCGGGAGGGTGTCCGGCACAAAGCCCATCTTTAACCGGATCCGCTCGGGGTATTCCACTGCTGAAACACCGTCAAAGCACACGTCGCCACAGTCAGGGTGGTCCAGGGTGGATATGATCCGCATTGTTGTCGTCTTACCGGCGCCGTTCGGGCCGACAAACCCGAAAATATCTCCACTGCCGAAGATGAATGACACATCATCCACGGCTTTGGTTTTGCCGAAAGACTTCTTGAGGCCATTTACTTTAACGATCATAGACCCTCGCTTGAAAGGAACCCATAGACAGTGGCCGATGAAACCCTCTTTGTCCGGCACTTGAGCGGTTTTTCAACGAAAGGTGAGTCATCCATGACGGCCAGATATGTCGAGGCCATCAGGAGTTCCGGTATTCTGCGTTCCAGGGCGGATGCCGTCTTGTTGACATTCCATCCGGCCCAGAATTCGCGCGTTATGTTTTCGGTGCATCCTGAGGCTGACTTGCCCGGTTGAACCAGCTGGAGGGTTACGGCTGCGCCTGCCTTAATGGTTGCCTGGCCGGAATCGTATATGTGTCCCTGCGAATCGGCCAGCCAGAGGCGGGTGATGTCGGCTCCGAGCCCGTTTACTGCCGACAGGGTTCCGTCAGGCAGGGCGTGGACGGCCAGTCGCTCCCGTCTGCGCTCGTGCTTGCGGATCTTCAGATGTACAGGCATACGAGCCTGGAGCCAGCCGGAACCCAGGTGCTGGTCACGGGTCCAGTCGACCATCTTGACGCTTCCGGCAGAGGCGCCCGGCTGGGTAATCATTGGAGTGACCTCAGTGTCGGGCGCGTAATGCAGACCATCACCCCTCGTAAGCGGGCAATAGAAAGCCTGCATGCCGAAGGACACGGCTGTGTGGCGGGTTTCGTCGAGAATCGTCACGATATTTGACGTCTCTCGCGGAGTAATGCCCTCTGCCGCGAAGGAGTAGACGATAACAATAAGGCATGTAAGAACGGACACGGCTGGAACGGTCCAGAGCATCCATATCTTACGTTTTAGCCGGTGCAGGACGAAGATATTGACAGGCCCTATCAACAGTGAAAACGTCAGCAACAGGATAACCATGCCGCGCACGGGAAGACGAAGAGTCTCTATTACCGGGAACTTTCCATTGGCGGAGGCCTCTTCGTTCAGGGAGTTCCATGGTAGGCGGGCTGCCGACCAGTGTGTATCGATGGCGGTAAAAGCACTTTGTGACAAATTGTCAGGCCCATCGGCTGATGATGCCATGTAGGTTCCCAGTCCGGGGCGGTACACAGACATCCCCGCCTCGGGAGTCTCAGATTTGCCTACTTCAAGCTCCACGAGGTTGCAATGGCCCATGACCAGCAGAGTTCCGCCAGCCCAGACATATGCGCAGATGGCAGATTTCACCTGGTCCGGCATGGCCGCCACATCGGGGGCGCCAAGAACAACGCCGTCAAACTGTGAATATGCCAGCCAGTTGCCGCTCCATCCTGCGATGTCAGTTTCGGACCTTGTGAGGATACGTGAAAAATCCCTGGGTCGTGGAGCGACGTGACCAAGAGCCGCTGGTCCCGTCGAGAATCTGGCCAGTTTATTGGTCATGGCATGTTCAAGCGCGCTGAGGTTCAATGTGCGGCTGATGAGGAGTGAGTAATCAGTCGGAGTGCTGTAATGCGGCTGTGCCCATGTTCCGTTGTAGTAGGGTGTTGGTATGATGGCGGAATCGATGCCTCTGATGTTGACGAAGAGACCGGCTGAGTAGTACGTAGGGAGGAACGGCTGGGGGAGTGATACGACTGCCCTGGATTGCGCGCCGACGGTATAGGTCCTGTTGATTTCCACGGCGTTGCCGTAGTATCCTCCTCTGCTGGATGTACGGTCGGGCGGAAACTGCAGTGTGAAGTCCCGTTGGGTGGTGGTCGGGTTGTCTATGACGATCCGATGCTCGACGTAACCGTGGTTGCCGCTGCCGACAGGCACGGGTTCAATGGTTACATTTATGGGCCCGATCTTTTCGGCCCTTGTGACGAGAATACCGGACAGGACTATCGCGGTTGCCAGTATTAATGTTCCTGAAATGGCCCGGGCTGTCACGCATCCCCCTTCTTCACAAGTATGTCATCCGGCAGGTCAGCCTCGCTTTCCTTAGTCACTTCAAGAATCCTGCGGATGACTGTCATTGTGTCGACACGGTCGAACTTTGCCTTATAGTTGAGTATCAATCTGTGGTTGATTACATCCGTTGCGACCACGCGGACGTCCTCGAACCCGGCGGTGGGCCTGCCCTCGATGAGAGCGACCGCACGTGCTGCCTCAGCTATGGCGATTGCGGCCCGTGGCGAGCAACCGTATGCGATATAGTCCCGGATATCTGCCGGTGTTTCGAGGTAATCCGCGTGAGTTGCGGCAACAAGTCGCGCTATGTATCTGGCCACCGGTTTAGGCATGAAGATCCGGTCCATGGTCGTGAATAGCGAATTGAGCTGTTCTGCGCTCATGGCCCATTCCGACTTTGGCGACTCTCCCCTGCGCCTCGTTCCTATAATGTCTGTGAGCACGTCAACGTTTACGTCGGTCACCATGAGCTTAAAGAGAAACCTGTCCAATTGCGCCTCGGGGAGGGGATAGGTTCCTTCCAGTTCAATGGGGTTCTGGCTGGCAAGCACGAAGAATGGCGATGGCAGCGGTCTGGTAACTCCCAGGAGTGTTACCGTTCGTTCCTGCATAGTTTCGAGCATTGCTGACTGAGTCTTGGGTGAGGCGCGGTTGATTTCGTCGGCGAGCAGGATATTTGTAAAGACAGGACCGGGCTGGAAGATCATTTCGCGCTTTCCCGGCGATGTTTCCTGCAGTATGTGCGCTCCGAGAATATCGCTGGGCATCAGGTCTGGTGTGAATTGAACCCTTGAAAACTTGAGTGTCAGCACGTCACCCATCGCTCTGACAAGTGCGGTTTTGCCAAGGCCGGGCAGGCCCTCGAGAAGGATGTGACCACGACTGAGAATTCCCACGAGCGCCATCTTGTGGAGTTCGTGGCGCCCCAGCAGGATGCGATCGAGCTGTTCGATGACACGGCCGGCCATCTCACGTGCTGGTGCAATTTCGGCGGGTGTGAGTAATGTTGTCTGGGTCATGTTGGTCATTTGTGAGTCACCGGTTTTCCTTTCTTTCAAAATACTGCTTCACTGCGCTCCTGTGCCGGGGCAGCATTACGGTCATATTGGCTGAACCCGGTCCTTTTGTGCTGGATGCCAGACCGCCTGCCGCTGTGGTTTCCTCGCTGCCTGTTGCCTGTGGTGCTGCAACGCTGACGCCCACGAGCGGGCTCTTCTTAAGATCGGGCAGCTTTGACATCGGGAGAGTCTTTTCCTTGAAGCCGACATTAGCGTCGTTTGACGGGTCGGTCCAGGTCAATGGTGCATCGCCCCGACCCCGGTTGACGCCGCCGCTACCTGGCGCCCCGGCGCTATTGTCGAGAGCGTCCGCGAGTGAACAATTCCCGCCGTTTTCGGAGAGGAATGCCACGAGTCCCGCGCTGTCGCATGCATTTGTTCCGCCGCCCTTGCAGAATTTGAGGTCCTTGGGATCCACGAGCTTGAGATCCTTGAGGTTGGCAACAGTAGACAGTGAACCGGCCCTCATATTCTTGAGCAGTTCTGAAAGCTGACGGAGCTGTTCGGGGGACATATTGCCGGTAAGGGCCGCAGCGAGAAGTTGTTCAGCTGCCGCAGGATCAAGGCCCAGCGCCTTTGCGTCGAACTTGTCGGAGAACTCGGAAAGGCCGGCAGCTTGCATCATGGCGCCAAGCTCACGCATAAGTGCAGAGCTGGCCTGAGGATCGATTTTATTGCCGGCCGACAGGTCTGCAAGCGCTTCTGCGGCGCGTTCCGCAGCGGCAAGTTCTGTCGACTTGGTCAGGGCATCCTCCGCAGCTTTGCGTGCCTCTTCCGATGTGAGATTGTTCAGGTGATCAAGGGTTTCCCATGTCTTTGCGGGATCATAGCCGGCGGCTTCCGCCTTGACTCGTTCGAGCTCGCGCTGGAGTTCGGCTGCTTTAGCGCTGTCGATCACCTTCTCGGTTTCCAGTACCTCGATCTTGGCTTCTATCTGGCTTACAATCCGGCCTACCTCAAGCGGCATCGCTGAGTTGATATGTGTGTATTTGTCTGGAACCAGAATGACTGCTGAGCCGAACGCCGCGGAAATCAGCAGGATTCCAAGGCCTTTGCGGGACTGCCAGGTTACATCGGGAACCGCCAGACCGGCAAAGCGGTCCTGCCATGCGGCGACGTCGGCATTTTCCGATGCCATGAGTAATCCGCCGCTGGAGGTCATGCCGTCGAGCATTGCGATTAACTGATGACGTGGCGGCATTCGCCTCAGTTCAAGAAGCACGCCGATAAGGGTCACGGGGACGAGGCCGCTGAAAGCTATCAGCATATGCGAGCGGGGAACACTGGTGAGGACTCTCAGGATCAGTGCAATTGTTCCCCACGCGAATATCCATGCAGTGGCGAATGCGACGAGACCACGGAGCGAGAGAAGGAGTAGGAGCTTGTGCTGGAACCTTGAGACCGCAGGGCAATTTATGGCAGAGTAATCCTGGTTCCGCGGGTTGGGAACCTTTTCTCCGTTACTGGCCATTATTAGATCCTTACGATGTCAGGCTCTTTGTTCAAATTCTACTGAGGCTATTGTGCTCGGTGAATGTGTGTTCGTCAATATCGTACTTGGGATCCCAATCACAGGGGGCGCATCTGCGATCAGGTGCAGTGTGTTTCGCCTTTGTCCCGACGCGCCGGGACTGAAACCAGAATTTG
>JBAXMA010000183.1:0-6702 GCA_037134535.1 bacterium | reverse complement strand
AGCGGGGGTTGGATTTGAACCAACGACCTTCAGGTTATGAGCCTGACGAGCTACCAGGCTGCTCCACCCCGCAGTCAGTTTCAAACAAACGCACACCAGATTACCGGAGCAATGCTCCGCAGTCGGGTGCGCGTTCGTGGACTATGCACCAGCGTGATCCCTCAACACAAGCAATTTCTTTCTTTGAATTTGGGCGCGAATTGACCAACTACAACGTCCGAATTCCGTATTGCAACTTCCGGAATGATATCTCATAATCCGGATCCTTTGTCTGGCCAGTTGTGGCAGCTCAGGTAATCGGAGGCTGTGAGAGAAATGTATCGCTGATGCGTGACATCAGTGCTATCCGTGGTTCTATGGTTGGCGTGCGCCGTCGTAGTCAGTGAATGCAGTTGTTTCTGCGAAAACTGGGAGAATCAAAATGGCGTTGAAAGTTGGTGTTGTCGGTATGCGCGGGATAGGGGGCATGCATCTGGATTGCCATCAGAAGGATCCGCTCTCAAAGCTGGTTTGTGTATGCGATGTGATGAAGGATCGCGCCGATGCCGAGGCCACCAAGCGCGGCGTTAAGGCCTATTATTCGGTCGCCGAGATGCTCCGGAATGAACCTGATCTTGATGTTGTGGACGTTACCACCGGCGGCATGGAGAACGGCAGCTGGCATTTTGAGCCGACCATGGAAGCGCTTGAAGCAGGAAAGAATGTCCTGGTCGAGAAACCGATCTCGCACGATATTCGCGAAGCACGCCAGATGGTTGCCAAGGCCGCCGAGAAGAAAGTATATCTCGGCTGCAATCTGAATCATTTCTTCACGCCAACTGCAGAAAAAGGCAAGGACTACATCAACAAGGGAATGGTCGGTGAGATGGTCTATCTGGTCCATAAGATGGGATTCAACGGCGGGGAGGGAAACTATTCGCCTTCCAATAAACGCTGGAATTTCCCTTACTCCCACCTGAAAGCGTTTCTTGCCCATCCGTTCGCGGTCATGCGGCATTTCGGCGGCGATATCACGCATGTCCAGGCGTTCATGGATAAACCCGGATGCAGGAAGAGTGCGAGCGATCTGATGCTTTCGATCATCAGTGTTCATGTGCGTTTCGCCAGCGGGTGCGTCGGTTACCTGCTGAGCCAGCGCGGTGATGCCATGTTTGGGCTCGGCGGTTGGTGGAGTTTGGAGCTGGCCGGGACCAAGGGTACCTTCTGTATCGAAAACTGTATCGAAAAGATCACGTACTGGGCCGCGCCCTCACCGGCAAATGCTGCGAAGCCGGAAAATCTTGCCATGGGCAAAGGCGATGGTCCAGAGGTTACCAATACCGGTATTACTGACTTCGGCCAGACTTTCCCCAACCGGATTCACGCATTTATGGAAGATGTCACGAACAAGGTGCCACTTGAGGAAGTGCGCGCGTCCGGTCGTGACGCACTTGCAACACTTGAATATACATGGGCCGTCATTGAGTCCTATGAGCAGGGTGGTGCGCTCGTGCGGCCGGCCCTCCTGCCGCCGCTGCATGGTGATCCCCGGACGCTGGGGTAGGAATGGAACGCGGAGAATAATCGTCGTCGTTATCGGCGTCGATTCATGTGTTGCGCTGCGGTTTGATTGATGTTGTAGCCATGTAGGAAGGCAGCTTGCTGCCGATGCGGATGGGAGCAGTCAGTACTGGATCGTGCGCAAGCGCGCTTCCTGCATAGGATCATCAGAGGTATGGGGTTTGACTGATGCTGCAGCCATGATGGAAAGAATCTGCAATATATCGGATGAAATACTGAGAGGGATGAAACATGATCAAGTTAGGCGTTAATTCGGTTCTGTTCCAGGGACGTGATCTTGCTACAGCGATGAAGCATATCGCCTGGGCGGGTTATGATGGTATTGAACTCTCGGCCATTCAAGGCATGTGCGAACATCTTGACCTCGATAACTGGAAGGCTCAGGCCAACGACATCAAGGCCATGGCCTCTGACAACAAGCTTACGCTCCTGAGCATGGAGGAGGCCGGGCTTGAAGAAAATCGTCTTATGAAAGCGTTTGAGGCTGGCGCCAGTATTGGCATTCCGATCATCAACGTTGGGCCGGGCGGTAAAGCCGACGTTGAGGAGGATATCGTACGGCAGATGGACCATATAGCCAGGATGGCCGATAAAGCGGCTACTTTCGGAGTGACACTGTGCTGTAAGGCACACGTGGGCGGCTCCATTTACAATACCCCCACAACTCTTCGCGCGATGAAGAAGATAGTATCGCCAGCGTTTGGAATCGATATGGATCCCAGCCATATCTATCGCGCCGGTGAACTGCCGGAGAAGGCTCTGCCACCGGTGCTGGCCAAGGTGAAACACATCCACATACGAGACTGCAAAGGCAAGGGCCCCGGCCCCGGCGAGCCGTGTGATCAGGCCTGCGGCCGAGGCGAAATCAATCTTCTAGCCTACTGTAAGGCCATGGTTGATGGAAAGTATAACGGACCGGTATGTCTGGAAGTTATTGGTGCCGGGAAGTATGAACTCAGTCAGCAGGCCGTTATTGCAGCAGAAAGCTATGGTTACATGAATGCCTGTTTGAAGATGTTGGGGGCACGTTGAGTTGGATCGATATCTGGTGAAGGAAACGAGTGTTCAGTGTTCGGGTGATGCGATCTCCGGTGAGTACGGGCCTACGCATTTTCCCTGAACACTGCAGCCTGAACACTGAAAACTTGAAACTGTAAACTCCGTAACTGAAAGGAATACGTATGGCTAACAAAAAGATGAACCTGATCTTCCTGGGTATTGATACGATTCGTGCTGATCATATGAGTATGTACGGCTACCATCGTCTGACCACGCCGCACATGGACAAGTACGTGGCCCGGGGGTCAGTGTTTGAGAACGCCTTCAGCCCGCACATCCCTACAACGCCGGGATACACATCCATGTTCACCGGCATGGACTGCTTCAGCACCAATTGCGTGGCGCTCCGGCATGAGGGTGGACTCGACAAGCGCCTCACAACCCTGGCGGAAATGCTGGGCAAGCAGAAGTATAACACCACATGCGTAGGCTTTTCGGGCAACGCTGCTTCGCGCGGGTTCCAGAAGTATATCGACTTCTCTGGATGGGGTTCGTGGGAGGAAGGCAGAAGCCCGAAGGCTGAGAACCTCAACGCAGTTTCCATTCCGGAACTGAAGCGGCTCGCGGGCGAAAAGAAGCCGTTCTTCCTGTTCCTGCGGCATATGGATCCTCATTCCCCATATTTACCGCCCAAGCCCTTCGAACGGATGTTCTATGATGGTAACGAGTTCGATAAGAACAATCACTCGCTGGACAAGATCATGACATTCAAGCCGTTCTGCGATTTCTTCGCAAGCTGGTTCCCGCCACACTGCAAGGACGTGGAATACATCATTGCCCAGTACGACGGAGCCATTGCGTACATGGACTCCTGCATCTCCAACATCTTCGCAACAGTTAAGAGCCTGGGGCTGGAAGATGACACGTTGATCGTATTTAACTCCGACCATGGCGAATCATTGAACGATCACGAATGCTACTTTGACCATCACAGCATGTACGAGCCGACATTGCATGTGCCGCTGGCATTCGTATGCCCGGGACGTGTTCCGGCCGGCAAGAGGATTAAAGATATCGTCCAGAGCAAGGACCTGACACCGACGATTCTGGATATCCTCGGAATAGAGTCCAAGATCGCGTTCGATGGTCGTAGCGTTATGCCTCTGATGGAAGGTAAACCGCGGACTACTGAGCCGGAGTTCTACATCACGGAGGCTACCTGGATGCGCAAGCACGGCTGGCGCACACCGCAGTGGAAGTTGATCCATGCACTTGAGCCGGACTTCCACTTCAAACCCGAGATCGAGCTCTATGACCTGATCAAGGATCCAGGCGAACTGAACAACGTCGCGAAACAAGAGCCTGGAGTGGTCAAGATGCTGGAAGCCAGGATGCAGGCTCATATCAAGCAGCGCGAGAAGGCGACCGGCCGGACCAATCCTATGTATACGAATCTTAACTGGAACGGTTATGGTGGTCCTTTCAAGACATCGAAGGCTGCCTACAACACAATGCATATCGGTTCGCCGAACGCGGCTCAGGCCCTTCAGGCCGCCGAACTGCAGGCGCAGCGTGGTCAGAAGAAGTTGTAGATGAGAGGAGTGTCAGTGGTCAGTCGCCAGTTGTCCGTTGCAGGAAAATCGACTGATCGGTAGCAGTTCACAGAGCTAGAAGGGCGGTCTGGGTCGCATTCGGTTTCGCTCTGAGTGAAGTGCGAACGGACATGCCCAAACGATTCATGGCTCGGTCGATCGTTTCATTAAGGGAGGGCGCGGTGGCACTCGCGCCGCTGACCATGAATATTGCGGAAGGCAGGACGATAGTTACCTGGGCAATTGTCGCACAGAGTGCGACCCTCCCGGCGAATAGCTTGAGTGGATAAGTATGTCTGACGAACTTTGTTCTTAAACTCATTACAACTGACGAAAGTCAACTGACAACAAACATGCTCGTAACAATCATAGGTCGAGGCCATTCTGGAACGCGTGCGATGTCGCACACGCTCTCAGCCAGCGGTGTGTTCATGGGTGAGCCACTGAACGAATCCGGTGATCTTCTTCCGCCCGAAGACATGTATGAGGCCTGTAAGGTCTTCGCAAAGCACGTGAAGTGGAACGGAGCGCTGGACTGGGATCTGGGCAAGACCCATAAGATGAAGATTCCGGTGAAGTTCACGCGGCTGATTGAATCGTACCTGAAGTCCGTGATGGGGAGCCGTGCGAAGCATAAGGGGTGGAAGATACCTGAGACCACGCTGGTTTACCCGTGGATATTGCGGTTGTTCCCGGAGGCGAAGTATATCTTCTGGGTCCGCAACCCGCGTGACTGTATTCTGGGCGAACACCTCACGGACGACTTGAAGGATTTTGGCGTGCAGCGACCTGACACAAAGGATGTAAGACGCCTGCGTGCCATTTCCTGGAAGTATCAGTACGATATAGTGAATTCTGTGCCGCCGCCGGCGAACAGAATCGAGGTCCGGCTTGAGGACTTTGTCCTGAAGCAGGAGGAGACTCTCGGCCGTATGGAGAAGTTCCTTGGCATCAAGCTGGCGCGGATTCCGGTAAAGCCGGACGTGATTGGCAGGTACCGGAAGGATAAGGGAACGAACTATTTTGATTTCCTGGCGCCTGCAATGAAGAGATATGGCTACGAAGTGGAGCAGAAGAAAAGACATTAGACCATAGACCGTTGGAGGTTCTTTATGCTCAAAGTCTGCGTAATCGGAATGGGCGCGATCGGTAACCTGCACTCCAGAATGATCCGGACGAGTCAGGTTGCGGAGCTGGTTGGTGTCTGTGATTTGCGTCGTGACCGCGCCGATGCCGGAGCGAAATCGTTCAGTGTTCCACAGTTCTACGACGTCCCCGGCATGCTTTCCAAACTCAAGCCCGATGTCTGTACAGTTCCGACAGGCGGCTACGAGTACGGTAGCGAGCACTTTGAGCCGACGATGCAATGCCTCGAGGCAGGCTGCCACGTTCTCTGCGAGAAACCCATCAGCAACGACATCGCTCAGGCTGAGGCAATGGTTGCCAAGGCCAGAGAGAAGGGGATGTGTTTCGGTGTAAATCTCAATCACAGGTTTACCCCGGCGGCAGTGCAGGCAAAGAAATGGGTGACCGAGGGAAGGTTGGGGCATCTCCTGTTCATGAATATGGGTATGTGGATCAGGAATCCCAATGAGAGCTCACCCTACTTCCAGATCAAGGCGCTTCATCCGCACACAGTCGACATCATGCGCTACTATTGTGGTGATATTGCCGAAGTCCATTGTTTTGCCACAAAGGCACCGGGCCGTAAGATATGGTCTACCGCCCAGTTTGGCATGAAGTTTGTCAATGGCGCAGTTGGGTCACTGACCGGCAGTTATGACATTGAGCGAGGTCATCCGATGGAGCGCTGTGAGGTCGCCGGAACGGGCGGCAGGTTCGTTCTGGATGACATGTTCCGTGAGCTGACTCTCTATCCCGCCGGTAATCTCGAAAAGACAGTGTACAGTAATCCTATTTTCGGCGGAATGCAGAGTTTTGAGGACACCTTCCGTAATAGGATCGGCCGCTTCCTGGAACAGGTCGCACAGGGAGTTTCGCCTTCGGAGATTGATGGCTCAGGCGCTGACGGTCTTGCCGCCCAGCGCGTACTCGCTGCAGCTATCGAGTCTCTGGAGAATGGGACGGTAGTTCGAGTACCTAAATGAGTGGCAACCGTCCTGCCGTTTATTTAGTTTCTGCATATGACTGCTAAACAATTTTATGATTGGCAGACTTCTGGCGGGACGGACGACGTTATGAGGCTGGTTGACTGTCTCGAACGCGCAGATGTTTTGTGGTGCGCCATAGGTGGCGTAGCGGTTAATCATTGGGCGGAGCAACCCATGGTAACTCAGGACGTCGACTTTGTTGTTGCGTCGGATTCAGTCCAACGAACAATCGCGTTGCTGGAGGAAGCAGGTTTTCCCTCTGAACGCTTTGAGTGGTCGGTGAACTTCCGGGGTCATTCAGCGGTAAGTATTCAACTCAGCACAGAAGATTTCTACCATGAGTTTCCGTCCAGGTCAGTGCCTGCAGATGTTCATGGCGTTCTGTGTAAGCGCCCTGTGAACCCGGTCGCGCATCCGCGCGCCGGGATCCGGCATGACGG
>JBAXMA010000182.1:0-6717 GCA_037134535.1 bacterium | reverse complement strand
GATTATGCCTCTCAAACCATGAGAGATGCGATACATTGTGCTTGCCAAGGGGCGTTGCCCAGAGCGGCATACTGGTGGATGAGTAACACGCGAATTCGAATATCGTTGCCGTCTGGAGGCAGGCAATTACTATTGTAGTCAGGACCATCGGCAGTGTATGGGCGGTCAGGCAGATAAGAGCTAGCGGAATGAATGTCATCGCGACAGGGAGAAAGAATACCAGAAACCTGCCGCCCTCCATCCAGTCGCCGCCGGACAGAATGGTAAAAGCAAGATATGCGGCGCAATAAACGACGGATAGCAGCTTGTAGAGATTCAATTCCTTCGACGCAAGTTCAGTAAGGATGATGACGAACACTGCCGCAATAGTAATAAAGACCAAAGCTGACATCGCCTGATTGTTGCCGAACAGACTGATTGAGAGATAAGTGAACCCATTCTGAATGGTGCTGAGCGATAGACTTGCGCATTTTGCGCGAACCGGCTGGGGGAATACGGCTTCGAAGTACCAGAGTCTGAATACGATTATTGCGCAGGTCAGCGCGGCACATATTCCCATAAGCACTAACAGTTTAGCGGTGAAAGCTTTTCGCGTTGCCATTGCCTTTTTTGAAAATTCTGCTTTCAGCCTGATCAGTATGAGTGTACACGCCAGCATGCCCTCAAGGAGCATGGGTGCCTCGGGTCTGGTGAGAAGGAGCATGAGAATGGCAAATGACGGAATAAGCGGCGAGTTGACTGTATGGTCACCCAGATAATCTGCGACCGAGATAATGACGCAAATTCCAGTGAAGCAGACCATGGTTGTTTCGAGCCCGCCAAATGACCAGTACAGAAAGTAGACCGACAGCGCAGTAAAGATCGCGGCAGACAATGATGCTGTCGGTTCCGCTGATCGCTTCACAAGTACAAACACTGCGATCACGCTGCCGATGCCGAACAGGACTGACACCGCCCGGCTCAATGAAACGGTATCCAATCCCGTTACAAGAGTAAGCAGCGCGAGCAGGAGGACCTGGAGCAGGCTGGAGCTCTGTTCGACGCGCTCGCCGTTGTAGTTGACCATTTCGCCCGAATGAGCCAAGGAGTAAGCGGACCAGCATGTGATGTGAGTGTCATCGCGCCCGGCAGATGGAAACAGCAGTAAACCGATCAGCATGCCGATACCGCAAACGGCGGCACACGGCAGCCACTGGCGCAGCAGTCTTGAGCCAGTTGAAGCTTTAAAAGCACGATCGGCCATGAACGTATTCCCAAAAAGTAGTTACGAAAGCTCAGAAGGCGAGGCTTGCACCGACACGGAGGCTGCTTTCGCCGAGAACCCTGGTCTCGACCAGGATGTATGTCTGGTTGAAGGTGGCTTTCAGTCCGAGCAGAAGGGTGACCGGGTCGCTCCGGTCCATGTTCGACTTTTCTGAATGGCTTGCACCGTCAGCGTTCGTAACGGTCACATCAGCTTCCAGGTCCGAATAGGCCTGCAGTTCCATACCGGCGTAAACTGTGTAGCGCTTTCCCGTGATAGTGCCAGTAAGCCCCGCGGACAGCTCAGTGCCTCTCATGTCAATATTGTAGGTCTCTGAGTAGGTTGTCGGCTGAGGCTGCGGATCAGGCGGTGGCCAGATTTCCGGCGACGCTTCGGCATAGACAGGGTATGAGATATATGTCGCCGTGGCATCATAGGTCTCACGACGGTAAGTCAGCTGTCCTGCCGCCTGGATCGAGAGCCTGTTCTGCTCCCAGATTATGCTCCGGAGGCCAGCCGAGACCATGAACCCCTTTCCGACCGGATCTTCAGGTTCATTGGAGCGAGGGTAACCATAAGCGGAGCTGCTTTCCATCGTCATCGGGTAGTACATCTGGGCTTTCGGCTCAATTCTCGCGTCATGTGTCACGCCGCCAGATAAAAGAAAATCGCCGTAACTCAACTGCGCAATAGCAGTCTTCCGCTTGACATCGAATGCGATATTTCCGTAACCGGGCATGTCTGCTTCGTAGCGGATCTTTGACCCTAAGTCGTAGAGTATTTCAAATGAAGGTGATATCCGGCCCTCCGGGATTGCAGCAGCTTGCGATTGAGCAGAAGACTCAGCCATAGCGCTTCCGGCAAGAATCACTATCCCGCTTAAAACTATGACTGAAATGCGATGTGTCACTTTCCTGCGCCTCCCCATCATTGAGATTTACCACTTATCTGCTGACAGCATGTGTACGGTACAGACGTGCGATGCAGTGTCAACTGATTTGCACCAACCATGGCAGGCTCTCGATCGTCACTTGACCAGCCGTCGCCTCATCATGACCAGGGCGCTGAAGAAGCAGAACCCGGCAAAGATGACGAGATAGAGAACCGACCAGAGAACTTGGCAACCTCCCGGAAAAGCGAGACAGATTTCCCGTGCGAGGTTCGACAGGTGAGTGAGTGGCAGTGTCATGGCCAGCACTTGTGCCCAGCGAGGCAGTGTATCCAGGGGAAAGAATGTACCGCTGAACAAAAACATAGGTGTGATAAACAGGAACGTTGGAAGAGTAAAAAGGTCGATGTTTGGAACTATTCCGGTGAACATCATGCCAATGGATCCGAATCCCAGCCCGCCAAGCACAGCCAGGGGAAGAATCAGCAGGCTGTAAGGCCATCGGACCAGTCCGAAGGCGCTGAGCACGGTCAGCATTATTGCAGCTGCGATCAACGACCGCGTGGCACCCCAGACAATTTCGCCCGTTGTCACCTCATCCACGGATACCGGTGCGGACATTGTGGCGTCAAAGGTCTTCAAATAGTACATCCGGACGAATGAAGAGTAGGTGGTTTCAAAGAATGAGCTGTTCATAATGCTCACTGCAATGAGGGCCGGAGCAATGAATCCAACATATGAAAGTCGAAGGCCTGCATATGTAATCGAGTCAATGAGCGAGCCCAGTCCGTAGCCGAAAGCAACGATGTAGAGAATTGGCTCAAGAAATGGCGGCAGAAAACTGACTTTCCATGTGCGAAGATAGACCATCCAGTTCCGGTACCAGACCGCGTAAAAACGCGAAGTGATGGCAATAGGTTGTATGTTCATTCTCTAAGATCCCTCCCGGTTAGACGCAGGAAGACGTCCTCGAGCGAGGCTGTTCTGAGAATGCAGTTCTCCTGGCAGAAACGGCGATTGATTTCCTGGAACGGCGGTTCATCGTCCCTGCAGTAGATGAGAATGCGGCTGCCGTGATCCTCGAACTCGAGCCCGCGCTCCTTGACAAATGAGCGCAGGCCATCGGAAACGGGACTGCTTTCTATCACGTGTCGACCGACATGTTTGTGGACCAGATCGCGCGGTGTTCCTTCGGCAAGAATCCTGCCGTGATCAACTATGATGAGCCGGTCACACAGCCGTGCTGCCTCTTCCATGTAGTGTGTTGTGAGCAGGATTGTTGCCCCTTTCTTCTTGAGCTCGGCAAGTCGCTCCCACACCAGCTGTCTTGCCTGGGGATCCAGACCGGTTGTCGGTTCATCAAGGATGGCAAATTCCGGATCGTTCATGAAGGCCCTGGCCAGGATCAGTCGCCTCATCATTCCCCCGGACAATTCCATGACCGCTGACTTACTGCGATTTTCCAGACCCATGAACTTGAGGATGTTGTCTATCTTCTCGTCGGCGACATGGCCTGGAAGCCCGAAATATTTCGCGAAAACGACCAGGTTTTCACGCACTGAGAGATCTGGATCTACATTGTTTTCCTGGTGGCAGACACCGATGCGGGCTCGTATGGCGCGCCAGTCGGTACGGACGTCCATGCCCATGACGCGCAGTGAGCCGGCGGTCATTGTGGAGAATCCGTAAAGCATCCGGATAGTGGAAGTCTTTCCAGCCCCGTTAGGTCCGAGCAGGCCGAAGAGTTCGCCCTTCCGGACCTGGAAGGAAATATTGTCGACTGCCACGACCTCACCGTATGTCTTGCGCAGCCCTTCGGCATCTACCACGTTGGTGACCAGTCTGTGACTTGTTGATTCTTGAATCATTGAACTCATTTCAATCCATACAGCGGGAACACTTTTGACTGAATTTCCGCGATGACCCGGCGGACCTCAGTATCAACGTCGCCCCGCCTGCCAGCATCAGTAAGCAGGACCCGATCGCGAAGGCCGCCAGCCCATTCGGTGCTGGCCAGCATGACGCCGCCCATTCCAATGCTCAGATCCTCGGTGTGTTCTCCGCACATGGTGCTCCACAACAGGGCCCATGCCCGTACTGTGTTCTCAACATTGTACCCGCCACCTCCGGTTGCGAGAATAGGTTTGTTGAGATTAACCAACTCCTCCAGAATATCCGCGATTACATTATTAGTGAGATGAAAGTGAGCCATCGGATCGCCCGCGAGTGTATCCATTCCGAGCTCGATCATCAGGACATCGGGGTTATAGGCCTTCAGCAGGGGCATTGCAACTTCGCTGAAGGCTGTTTTGTATGCGGCATCGTAGGTGCCCACGGGCAACGGAATATTCACACTGAAGCCAATGCCAGCGCCAACGCCAGTATCGTTCTCGAAGCCTGTCCCGGGAAAGAGACTTCTGCCTGTTTCATGCAGAGAGAGAGTCAGGATGTCAGGCCGGTCGTAGAATGCGGCCTGTACCCCATCGCAATGATGGACATCAAGATCGAGGAATGCCACTCGCCTGCCTGCTTCTGCGAGAACGAGAGCCCCCAGGACTATGTCGTTGACATAGCAAAAGCCAGCAGCCCTGTCCTGGAAAGCGTGGTGGAAGCCACCCGATGGATTGAACGCGATATCGGCTTCACCGGAGAGAATGAGCCGTGCGCCCGTAATGGTTGAACCGCTGGCAAGTGCGGCGTAGTCATACATCCCTTTGAAAACGGGACAATCAGCGGTTCCGAGTCCCATGGCGAAAGCAGCTGGGGTAAGATCTCCCTTTTCCGCAGCCATGATGGCGTCGAGGTAATAAGGTTTATGGAATTGTTCAAGGTCCACACGTGTCGCTTTGACCGGAGCTATTTCAGAACGGCCCTCACCACTGAGCAGGCCCATGTTGTAGACGGTCTTGCGCGTGAGCCCGGCGCGGTTTGTCTTGAAAGGGGAGGTGTCCGGATAGCTGAACCGCTCCAGTTCGGGTGAATGAAGAAAAACTGACTTTCGTTTTGCCATGATTGTTCGCAGTTCTAATCAGATCGCTGTCTCTTTACGTGCCGGTGGCTTGATGAGTAAAGTCAGCGCAGCACCAGTCACCAGCAGAACGCAGGCGGTTATGAATGAGGATGTGTAACTGCCGCCACTGCTTGCTGTAAGCATCTGCTGTAACCTTGGCAGGATCAAGCCTCCTACGCCCCATGCGGTGAAAAGGACGCCATAGTTCATTCCAAACGTCTTGAGACCCCAGAGATCTTTGGTGAATGACGGGAACAATGACAAGTTGGCGCCGTAATTGAAGCCGATCAGTGTTGCCACCAGTACTATCACGACAGGTGTCAGTCCCTTTGTGGCTGTGACGGGTATTGCCACGAGCATCAGAACTGCCTGGAATATCAGAACGATCATCAGCGTCCAGCGACGTCCTATTCTGTCGGACAGGATGCCAGCGGCTACGCGTCCGGCCGCATTTCCTATGGCCATTACGGCTAACGCAATGAACGCCGATTCCCCCATGCTCTTTTTGGCCATGCCACTGATGCTGCCGATGACCATAAGACCTGCGCCGGAGCCAATGAAGTAGATCACCCATAGCAGGTAGAAGCCAGGGGTCCGCAGGATCATTCCAGGGGTCATGCCCTGTGTCACTGACTTGACAGATCCAGATCCGGTTCCCGCGTGTGAAAACCCGGCAGGAGGATTCCGCAGCAGCTGCGCCAGTCCGCAAACTACGATGGTGAATGCTATTCCGAGAATCAGCATCGATTTCTGCACATGAAAATTGTCAAGCAGGTACTGTGATGTCGGAGCGAGGTAAACAGGAGCCAGCCCGAATCCGGCCACGACCAGCCCTGCTATAAGGCCGGTCTTTGCGGGAGGGAACCACTTCAGCGCGGGCGGCATGGCGGAGGAGTAGCCGAAACCAATGCCGAGTCCAGCCAGTACTCCAAACCCAAGCAGCCAGACGGTGTAGTTGGTCGTTGTAGAGATCAATATGAACCCGGATCCGACGAGCAGGCCGCCTATGGTTGCGGTGAGACGCGGTCCGAATTTATCCTGACAGCGCCCGGCCAGAATCATGGTGAACGCAAAGACGAGGCAGCAGAGCGCGTACGGGTCGTTGAGCTGGGTGGGTTCCCATCCGAATTCTTTTTCAATGGAGCTCTTGAACATGCTCCAGGTGTAAAGAATTCCGAGTGCCAGGTTTATGCCCATTCCCGAAAAAGCCACGCGCCAGCCAAGATTCCTGACACCAATGTTTTCGTCCAGCGACATATTGCTCCCTTCTGCTTTTCGAAAAGCACAGGTCGTGTAGTGGATGCACACACGACCTGTCAGTAGTGACTTACGTGAAATGGCAGCAAGCTCAAGTCCTATTGCTTGTTTCTCACCAGATCCTCGACAACATGCGGATCGGCAAGGGTCGAGGTGTCGCCGATTTGATCAATCGCGTTTTCGGCAATCTTGCGCAGAATGCGGCGCATGATCTTGCCTGAACGTGTTTTGGGCAGGGACGGGGCAAATTGCAGTTTGTCGGGCATTGCGATAGCGCCGATCTCCTTGCGGACGTGCAAGCAGAGCTCTTTCTTAAGC
>JBAXMA010000181.1:0-6719 GCA_037134535.1 bacterium | reverse complement strand
CTCTGGAGGAAACCGTCCCGGTGAGCCGCGATTACGACGATTGCACCCAATCGCACATGCGCCCTCCGCACAAGCACTCTCAGAAACAGACTTGCTCCGTCCTGCACGTGAGCGTATTATGACGTAAGACGGAGGGGCGTAACCACATACAATCGGTCTGTGACCGCTTAAACCAGGGAGGTCCATCATGACACAATCCGCAAAGAAAGGTAAGAAGCACGTTCATCTCTCAATCAAAGCAGAAGAAAATAACGAAGTCAGTGTCGCCGGATCATTTAATGAATGGAATCCCAAGAAACACAAATTGACTTACGCGGATGGAGTCTACACAATTTCACTGCTTCTAGGTCCTGGCAGGCATGAGTACAAGTTCGTAATCAACGATGTATGGTGCATTGATCCCGAATGTGTTGAGTGGGCACCAAATGGCCTTGGATCACTGAACAGTGTAATTGTCGTGGAATAGCCGTCAAATCGGTTTGACAGTGGAGACTAACATGGCTGTGATCGTGGAGCGTGATCACATAGGCATATTCGGCAAGATGAATGCGGGCAAGTCGACGGTAATGAACCTGCTCACCCAGCAGGAGAGCTCCATCGTCGACCTCCATCCGGGCACCACCGCCGATACCAAAGTAATGCTCATGGAAATTCACGGTATCGGGCCTGTGAAGCTCATGGATACGGCCGGCGCGGACGAACAGAGCGGCCTGGGTGAAAAGAAAAGGCGTAAAGTATTCAATGACCTCAAAACTTGCGACCTGCTGATACTGGTCATTGACCCGGCCTCGGACACTTTCACAGCTGAACAGACTCTTCTGGATGCGGCGCGCGCCGCAGATAAGCAGGTACTTGTCGTTTATAACCTGTTTAAGCCTGACAACGCAGACAGGATTTCACAGGTTGAGACAAAGCTGCCGCTGTTGCGATTCTATCCCAAGCTCGCCATTATTGCCGACCAGCCGAAAGAACGTCCCGAACTCATCAACTTCATTAAGATCCATTATGCCACCGGGCACGCGGCAGTACCCCTTCTGCCTTTTCTTGAGCAAGACCGTTACTACCTTCTCAACATACCAATGGATGAGGAGACACCTCCTGGCCGTTACCTGCGGCCACAGGCCATGGTGGAGGAATACATTACCCGCCACTGGGGTTGGCCCGTCTCCTTCCGGCCCGACCTGGCAAAGGCGCGGGGCAGAGACGCTGCGGCGGCCACAGCCGAAAAGGCCCGATTCGATGCAGTCTGTTCACGCCTCGGAGACCGGCTTGCCGGGGTGATAACCGATTCACAGGCCATGGACGTGATGCACCAATGGGTGCCGGCAACTGTGCCGCTGACCACCTTCTCGATAGTGATGATCAATTACATGAGCCGCGGTCGCCTGGCCGATTTCGTGCGTGGCCTTCGAGGTGTCGACCAGCTCACG
Organism: bacterium; assembly: GCA_037134535.1. Lineage (GTDB taxonomy): Bacteria > Verrucomicrobiota > Kiritimatiellia > SPBP01 > SPBP01 > JBAXKQ01. The sequence continues at coordinate 5,289 of JBAXMA010000181.1, read as the reverse complement.
GCTGGCGACCGGATTCTGATTGTTGAAGCATGCAACCATTCCCGTGTCGCCGAGGACATCGGCACAGTGCAGATCCCCAAGGCGATCGCACGGCGCTTTCCGGGTGTAACCGTGGAACATAACTTCGGTCGTGAGTTCCAGGACAACCCCGACCTCTCTCGCTACCGCCTCGTGATTCACTGCGGCGGCTGCATGATCTCTCCTCAGGCATTGACCGCACGGGTGCGCGATCTCACGCAGATCGGCGTGCCGTTCACCAACTACGGTCTCTTCCTCTCCGCTCTTCAAGGTAAGGCAGCTCTGCACCGTGTCCTGAAGCCGTGGGGACTGGAACCCTGACTCCTCCTCTGTCCGCGCCCCGCGACTATGGCGCGAGCCTGACATTAGCCTTATAGAAGCGATTGGTCGCGATTGCCGGCTCCGTGACAATCACCACTTGACCGGTGCCACGGACATCAGTCACACCCGGAACAGGTTCCCATGTGCCAGCCAGAAGATTTGTGCGGTATTCGAGCGAGTAGTAACGGTTTAACCCCTCGTATTGAGCACCTGGTTCTGCAGTAGGAACTACGACAAGCATTTGTCCGTTGGACCACGCGATCTGAACAGCAAAGACGCTGGAAGGATTGGTCGGGTGCGTGCCGGCAATGAATTCTTTCCAGGTGGGGAGACCATCGCCATCCTGATCATTCGTAGCGGCGGCATTCAGGTCATTCGTCCATGCACTATTTGCGTCAGCCAGCCACCAGTTTGGTGTATTGCTCAAGGCAGCGTCAGGCATGAACTTCACCATAATTGTGTGACCCATCGTAACGTTTGTGAAGGTGTAAGTCGGCGGAACTCCGATACTGGCGCCGTCCACAGTCACGGTACTGACGTGGTACCATGCTGATGGGATATTCGTAAAACTCGCCACTGAGCCGTAGGGCACCTCTATGGTACCCGTCGGAAGAATTGACCCATAGCCCAGGCTGGAAGCAATGATACTGACGAAGGAATACGGCGTCACAGTTTTCACTGTCAGATCATCCATATGGAACATGCCTTCAGCCGTGATCCTGCGCAACGAGTTCCGGTTGGTATTTGCAGCAGCGTACCAGATCCTTGGACTGCTTGACATCGCACCGTTCACCCAGACCCGATAGTGGAAGTAATTCGTGCTGTCCCTGACATAGTCCATTTCCACCGTGACGCGGGCATAAGAATCACGGGGTACGTCAGTGTCAAGAAGCTCAGTCCATGCACACGTCGGCGCTGGCGGCGATGGACAGTTCCAAACGGCCACGCGTCGGTTTGTTGTTATACACAGGGCAAACTGCGCATTGGACATTATGCTTGCAGAAGGCAGCGTACTGTTGGTCCAGTACTTTGCTTCCACAATCATATCTACCCACACGTTTGTGTGTGACGAGGTTGCGAATGAATTCGTGACCCGGCCATCGATCCGGAGAATCGTCGTGTGCGGTCCCGGTATGGGGAATGCTCCGGCATAGGAATTCGTGTAGTTAGTTGTCATTATCACACCCATGGTCGCATACTGGGCACTCCACCCGTTGGTACCGGCAAGAGTGAACCCGTCCGGATAGGACTCGAAGGGTTCGCTGTACGGCATACTGTTACTGGACACACCGGAATTCCCCTTGATACTGAACACGTAGGGATTCTTGTCTCCGTCATTGCCTGCAATACTCACCACCCCGGTCCTTATGCCTATCACCGTCGGATCGAACACAATCTTGAAGCTTGTTGATGCGCCGACCGCAATGTTCGTGGCCGGATTAACAGAAACCGTGAAGTCCGCAGTGTGGCCCGTAATGCTCACAGGTAGTGTACCGGTCAGATAAAGGACCGCAGCACCGGCATTAGTGATAGTGAGGGTGTTTGTGACCGATGGCCCGAGTGTCAGCTCAGCCCCGCCGAAGTCAGTTCCATCAACTGCTGCCGGAGTGGTATCGCCGGGGGTGATTGGCGTGCTTTTCCCTGAGACGACTATCACGGGTTTCTGGCCCGTTCCCTGGATCGCAAAGGTATAGGGATTCATGTGCGCATCGTCGCTTGCGATGCTCACAACCCCTGTCCTGAGGCCTGCAGCTGCAGGATCGAATATGAGCCTGAAACTCGTGAAAGAATTCGCCGACACGCTGGAGGACATTCCCGCCGTGTCGACGCTGAAGTCACCCGTATTGCCCGTCAGCGTGATCGGCGTTCCAGCTGTGAGCGATAGAAGCGCCAGGCCGACATTGGTGATTGCAAAGGTGTTGGTAACCGCAACACCGGCAATATCCGCCCCTCCAAAGTCTGTCCCGTCGGACGCGGCCGGAACCATGTCGGCATAATCCATCGTCAGGCCCTTGCCCACAACCCCAATCACAGGCTCAACGCCTATGCCACTGCCTTTGATGCTGAACATGTATGGATTCTTCGCCGGCACATTGTTGGCGACCGCTACAATTCCGGTCCTGTTTCCCGTTGTTGCCGGCGCAAACACCACTTTGAATATTGTGCTGGAACGGGCGGCTATATTGGTCGACATACCTCCGGTGACAACCGTGAAATCACCCGTATGCCCGGTGAGCGTTATTGGAGCAACCCCTGTCAGATACAAAACATCAGCTCCAGAATTCGTGATCGAGAAGGTGTTCGTTACCGTCATGATCGACGGCATCGCGCTTCCCAAGTCTGTGCCGTCTCCAAGGATCGGAGCAGAATCACCGTTAGTAATGAGATTGCCCTTGCCGTATAGCGCTATGTCGGCTGCAGCATCTGTGATCCGGCGCACCTCCAGTTCGGCCAGATTCAGAACCACACTATCAACGCGTACGTTGTCAATGAAGCCCTTGAGTGTGCCGGAGCCATTGTCGCCATTCAGCGAGAAATTCGCAGTAGTGCTTTCCATTGCGCCATAATTGGCCGTCTGAGTTGCACCGACCTGGGCCACGGTAGATCCCGGCGTACCTATGTACAACTTCGTGTTATTGGCGCCGAGAGTGCCGTCGTATGTAACCGCCCAAAAATACCACTTGTTCGTGTCGCCGAAATTCATGATAGCCGTGACGTCAAAATATAATGTGGCGGCGTCGAGAACCACCTTTATCTCGTTCTTCGCGATGTCGGTTGTGGAAAACTCAACACCACATCCAATGAGGTAGTTGTTGAACGTAATCAGTTTTGCGTCTCCTTTGTATGTCCCCTTGGTAATTGCCGCCTGCGCATTGAACCAGCCTGAGAGCGTCAACGTGGTGAGATTCTGGACGGCAGTGCAGTTGGCGTTGGCGATATTGATCTGCGGCGGATAAACGTTTGCTCCGTACACGCCGCCATTGGTCGTAATTCCGCTCAGGTCCAGCGCGCGGTCACCGGGTTGCCCGCTGACGCCGCTGCCGTCAGAGCCATGCAGATCAGCCGCGGCACTGTAGAAAGCCTGCTTCGTCAACAGCGCCGGGGCCGGACTGCCGGTGCCGGTATTGGCCGGCGAAGTCCCTGTTTCGTTGAACTTGAATTCCCAGATCGTTGCGGCTGTTGCCGTTCCTGCCAGAACGGTCAGCAGTCCGGCAATTGTGCAGATAGCTCTCGCTGTCTGATTTCCATTTAACATCCTGCTTCCCCCGAGCCGATCTACCAGCCTCTTATGACTATTCAAATATTACCAATGCACCGTGTCTGTATGCCTCAATGACCGGAGGCGGATCAACATGGATGGCGAAGGCCTGCGTTCTGGTCCTGGCCCCGCTGGTGGCTATAACGACGCCACTGAAATCCCCTGGATTCACGGGAGTGCCGCCAAGTGTTCCGTCGGCGTTGAGCACTACTCCATCCGGAAAACTTCCGCTCTCGAGGGCAAACACTGATCTGGGCGCTCCGGTGGCGAGATACTTGAAACTATAAGGCACGCCCTGTTGCGCAGTCGGCGGCGGCGGATCTTTCGCGAAGCGAACGTTGTTTAGAAATGCATCGGCTACGAGTTGGAATTGAGGGAATTGGTCGTCTCTGTTAAGCAACACAAAGACTGAAAGATGAAGATCCGGATACCGGCACGTGGCAGTCTTGAACCCCATCCACCTTCCGGTATGCCAGACCCGGTCATTTCCGCCATAGATGTCTGGCATTAGACCGCAGGCGTACGATGGTAGCCCGCCACCGGAGACAGGCTGTCCGGCATTAGGGCCACTGGTATAACGCCCCGCCGTTTCCATGATCGTAATCAGACTTTGGTTTGTATAGCCCAACTTATTCGTATAGAAGTTTTCGTGCCATTTCAACAGGTCCACCATCGTCGCACTGACCCCCGTAGACCCGATAGCAGGTGCGTTCGAGGAGGCCGTACTCCAGACCGTTACCAAATTGGTGTCGTACCCGTTAGGCTGATTTGTTACCACCATTGTAATAGCATCGTGTATGTAACTATTGGTCATTCCCAGCTTCGTAAAGATCTCATCCTGCGCAAACTGACGGAATGTCTTGCCGGAAACTCTCTCCACGATTATAGCCAGCAGAACATAGTTCATATTGCAATACTTCATCTGGCTGCCTATGGGTCTCTCGCCGGCAACTATGCCGTATTGACCTTCCGACATTAACCCGGCGAGCATATCTGCCGCAGTACTCGTCTGATTGCCCGTGCCTGTATCGTAAATGGCGCTGATCATGTTAAGCATGTGCTGGATCTTCACACCGTCAAACGCAACATCCAGTTCCGGAATATGGGCACGAAGTTCGTTGGTAGTTGAGAGCAATCCTTTTTCCTGGCACAGAAGCACGCACATTGCAGTGAACTGCTTGGAGCATGATGCGAGATAGAACGGGGCGGTCGTGGAGTTCGGGATACCTGCAGCAACATCGGACATTCCGTAGGCCCTCTGGAAGACAAACTCCCCGTCCAGTGCCACCCCGACTATTCCACCCGGCTTGCCAGTATTGGCCCCGGTTGCAAATGCAAACTGGCTGTTAACAGCATTGCTGATGGTTGCATCGACCTCTAACGGCGTCGAAGCCATGACTGAGCCGGGCAAAGAGAATAGTACATCGAGGACGAGTACCACGCAGAAACGAGGCATACAGTATCTGATTCTCATACCCAGCAAGTACTTATTCAAATAGCTGAAACCGCAACCATTCGCCCGTTGATCTGAACAGGGCCGCGATCGCAAGCGACCATCTTTTGTAATTATCATCATTGTAATGGTATCACGATAGCATCTTATCGCCAAGCCCATTGCAGGCAGTGCGTAATGGAGGGGCGCATCTGCGATTGGGTGCAATCGTCGTAATCGCGGCTCACCGGGACGGTTT
>JBAXMA010000180.1:0-6753 GCA_037134535.1 bacterium | reverse complement strand
CTACTATATTTGCCGATTTTTCTACTGACGGTTTCCTACCCGAGCAGCTCACTGTTGTGATAACAATACCGCCAATGATTGCCCCAACTATCATTCCACCTATCGGATTAGAAGTCATCTGACACTCACCTCCACTGCACCTTCCAAGGTATCCAACCCCAGCACCCAACCCTGCCCCCGCCAAAACTCCTGACAGAACCCTTATCATATACTCATGCCTTCATCTTTCCAAACTTTAGTGATTATCGTTTCATACTATTTATATCGCAAGAACTGTGCCCTGCCTGACCGCAGTAGCAGCAATTTCACAACTCGCTACTGGTAGGCTTGTTACATTTGCAAACAGATTGCCCCTCAAGCCATTGGAGTGTGTAAATGTGTCGCAGTTAAACTATTGAGACACGACTACGGCACTGCTGGACCGTGCAGCACAGAAGCTCCAAAGGTGCTCAAAATGATATTCTGCGGATCGTCTGGATCGAAATGAACCCTCATTATGTTGGAGAATGGAAGTTTTGTGAAGGGTTCCCAGTTCTTGCCATTGTCCCGGCTCAGGTATAGCCCGGATTCTGTCGCATCTTCACACATGGTCATGTAGATCCAACCCTTCTTCGTAGGATGATACGTTGCGCCAAAATGTTCCGATCCCTTTTTGGCAAGCAGATCCCAGTTCCTGCCACCGTCGGATGTTCCATACAATCCACTTTCATTTTTGCCCCTGAGATCGGTAGCGCCGACCAACACACATCTGCTGTTCGCCGGATCCAGGGCAAAGTCCTTGGGCCAGAGCAGCGGTCTGCTGCTGTTGATCTTCTCCCATGTCTCAGCCTTGTCGGTTGATCGATAAATGCCAGGACCTGACTCGTCATACCGGCCGTCTTCCATCTTCTTAGCTGTCACCAGACAGAACAGCGTACCGTCTCCATGAAGCATCAACCGACAGACCCTTTTGTTGAGCACACTTCCAAGCCCTTTATCCCTCAACACCCAGGATCTTCCGTTGTTGGTAGACTTATATACACCCTTTTCGAACATCGAGGCATATAGTGTCCGGTTCTCTTTTGGTGAGGCCGGATCCAAAATCACCGAGACACACGGCCCTTCTGGCAGCTCCATCTTCATCCATGTTTCCCCGTGGTCATCACTCATTGCCACACCGCCCTTCATGGTAATTCCATGACGGCCGCTTATTATATTTCCATTCGGTATATCATGAGTATCTGAGAACGCGCCCCAGATCCGCCCCTTGACTGCCGGATCAAATGCCAGCTCGTATGTGGTATTATGCCAGGGCAGTCGATACCCTTCCCACACCCATGTCCGCCCGGCATCCATGCTACGCGCAAAACCGATATCTGTATAGCAGATGTAATGACGCCTGGGATCAAACGGGTCAATATAGTAGTTCCATACCGTGGTCACAACGAGCCCATTGCAGGCCCATGCCTTATTCCTGCCGTGTTGAAAAGTCATAGCGCTCTGGCTGACCTGCCAGGTTTTGCCGCCATCTTTAGTCGTATATACAAACATATCCGTAGTCATCATCAGCGCATCGGGATCTGCCGGATTTACGGCTACGCTGTAGGGCACGGATTGATAACGCTGCCCTATGGCAAGTGTAACTCGATCATCGTCCATGTTGTACTGACCTTTGAACCGCGGATCGGAAAAGAAAACCGCCTTCCACTTCTTACCGCTGTCATCGCTGCGATAGATCGTATTGTGATCAGGCGGCGCATAGCTCGTGCCGGGGCAATACGCATAGATGCGTGTCGGCAGGCGATCTGTCGTCAAAAGGAACCTGTACTGCGCAATGTCACTGTTGGCCCACTTACTGCTCTTCTTTATTTCAACATTGAGGTCTTGATTCATGACAGCACTCCAGATCTTGCCGCCATCGTCAGAAGCGTAAATACCACCGGTCAGTTTTCCACCTTCAGCACGGCATTCCACGGCGGTATAAAGCATTGTCTTCTTGCCGTCCGAACCGCCGGCAAAACCTGTGATCGGCCGCGACGGAAGCGATTGCGCGATCCTGCGGAACGACTTACCGCCGTCGTCGGACTTGAAGATTCCTTTATCTGTACCGGCAACATAGACATTTAGGCTGCGCCGGTCTGTGCACATGCCGATAATCCGGCCTTCAATACCGGAACAGGCACTCCAAGTGGCGAATCCATCTGCACTCAGCCACATTCCATCTTCGCCGCCCGCAAAGAACCTGATACCATCCTTGTAGAGCAGCGACAGCCTTCCGCTCCACGGCGCCTTGCCAGGGGCCAACCGCCATGTCCTGCCTGAATCGTTGCTGATTTTGAGGTAGCCGGCATAACCTTCAACCGCGTAGATTGTGCCGGCTCTGGCAGGATCAAAAAGGGCTGAACAAGAGGTGTTGCCGCGCAGCATTGAGTGGTGAATGAGTTCCCAATCCCTGCCCCCGTCCCGCGAGATGTAGGCCCCGCTCATATCGCAGGACAGCATCATGAGGTTGCGGTCAAGTGGTGAAGCACTGATGGAGTACATGGCGCCGCCACCCGCGAGACCAAGAGGCGTCCACACGTTCGCAGGCTGAACGGCCCCAGCCAAACAACGCGACGCCGCGCACAGAACCGCAAGAACGACGGCGGTGACTTTGCGATAAATACGGGTGCTCAAGAATTGCCTCCCTTGTCCGACCTGCCGGACAAGCGTAATCACCACTTGATCGGGACACGCTTCTTCGCCTCAGAGCTCTTGATTGCTCCGAAGACCATTGCCAGACTCTTGATGTTGTCGAGCAAGCATGTATGGGGCTTGCAGTCAGTCATACAGCCAGTAAAGAATCCGCAGGAATATGCAGTTCGTTATGCAACCGCTTCATCATATTGACTGACAAACTCCGCTTGCGGTTCAACACTTCAGAGACCCGGTTACGCCCGCCCAGATAGGGCGCAATTTCGCTCTTGGAGAGGCCAAGTTGATCCATGCGGAACTTGATCGCCTCAATAGGATCTGGCGGCGGAACAGCGTGATGTTTCGCCTCATAGGCTTCAACCAGAGTCACCCATAAGTCCAGCCGGTCTCCCTCCGGCGTATTGGGCTTGGCATTCCACAGCCGGTCAATCTCCTTCAGCGCCGAGGCATGATCGCATTCGTTCTTGATTGGCTGGATCTTCATTCAAATCTCCTCCACATCAATCCTGTCATAATCACTGTGCTTGCCAACGAAGCGTATATACGCGATGCCAAAAGCATAGTGTATCTTCACCACCAGCCGATACTTGTTACCGCAGACATTGAAGACAACCCGGTTATCGCCCACTATACTGGCAGAAGCATACTCTCTCTTGATGTCGTCCGGCTTCTTCCACTTTGCCTTTTTCGCTTCCGCGTTCCATGCTCTCAGCGGATGCTGCGCATCCGGATGACGGACCCAGAACCTGCGCAATGTGGAAAGAGCAATTACTCTCATTAAGATAATCTACACTACAGTTCCCAGAATGGGAAGTACATTCCGCATCACCTACCTTGCCATCACCAGTGTACGGCCTCAGTAAGGTTCATGGACTCCTGCCGCCTTGCGCGGCATGAGTCTTAGTTTTGCCCCCAGCGCCACAGGGGCGATGGGAGGTCCATGACGTAACTGACCCATTACATCACCACTTGATCGGGACACGCTTCTTCGCCTCAGAGCTCTTGATCGCTCCGAAGACCATGGCGAGGCTCTTGATATTGTCGGCGCAATAGGTCTCGGGCTTGCCGCCGGACTGAATGCACCTGACAAACTCCTTCATGATTCCCGTATGCCCGCCGGTCTTGTCACCGGCATCATGAGCAGGGACCTCTATATCCGCCCACTCCGAGAAGAAGCCACCTGTCTTTGAAACAACCTGCGCTTTGAAGTCATCTGCGCCGTTCCACTTAACAGAGCCCTGCTGGCAGATAATGCGCCAGTCCGACTCCCATGTCGTATTGAGCCCGTCAGCGCACCAGCTCCCGCGATAAGTATAGACAATACCGCCCTTCATCTCGAAGAGAGCTACTGCCGAGGCGTCGTGATCATACCACGACCCCGGCGGATTCCATTCCCTGCAGGTCACCGCGACAGGATCAACCCCTATCAGGAACCTGCCTGCGTCTATAGTGTGGATCGCCATATCGAGGAGAAGCACGTGCTTCATGTGGTCACGGAACCCCCCGAAATGCGCGCCAATGTAGAAATCGCAATGAACTGTCGTGACATCACCTATCGCTCCGGACTCAAGAAAACTCTTAAGCCTGCGGATGTGCTGATCATATCGACGGTTCTGAATGACCGCATACAGCTTCTTCGCCTTCTTCGCCGCTGCTACCATTGCCTTTGCATGGGCCATGCTGTCGGCCAATGGCTTCTCGCCAAGAACATGGCACCCGTTCCGGAGAGCAGTCATCGTAATCGGGTGATGCGCCTCGGGAGTGGTACAATCAAAGACCACGTTCGCGCCGGTCTGCTTGATCACAGCCTTGAGATTGGTGCCGATCACGGCATCCGCCAGCTTGAACTCATCTGCTCTCTTCTTCGCGGAGTCGGCCACAATATCGACCAGTCCCACAATCTTGACAGCAGGTATCTCGCTCGCACTTCGAAGCCACGCACCACTCATGCCGCCGCAACCTGCCATGACCGCCCTGATCTGTTTGCCCATTTCTGTTCTCCCGTATTTGATTAAACCTGCTTGCCAGGATCGACAGTACGCAGAACAATGCCAACCAGCGAATCCAGTTAACGTTCGTGAATTGAGTTTACAGCTTTCGATCCGGTCTATTCAATCACAATGTCGCATTGCAAATCATCAAACGGCGGCAAGGCAAGGCCACGTAGAAATAGGAACTCTGTGTTTTACATGATGCTGCAGCCATGTAGGAAGGCAGCTTGCTGCCGATGCGAATGGAAAGAAGCTGGCCGTACTGGATCGCGCGCAAGCGCGCTTCCTACATAGTTCAATTCGAAGGGTCAGCCCTTCAATTCGAAGGGTCAGCCCTTAGAATAGTAATTAGCTTAATTGAGCTGCAGCGTAGACGCTCCACCAGCTCTGAACGAAGCATTTCAGGCTTCAAGGTCCTTGTGGTCATCTGGTAATATGCCGCCATGCGTGCCATCCTCCGAAGATTGATTGCGTTGCGTGTACCAGGCGTTCTGGCTCTTGACCGGGTCGAAGCCCAGACCGCTACCGCCCTTGATGGAGTCGGATGAAGCCGAAACGCATTCTGATCATTGATGACGAGCAGCATATAGTTGATGTCGTCGACTATATCCTTAAGGAAAACGGATTCGATACACTTGTCGCCAAGGACGGTGATACAGGCTTGAAGAAATTCAAGGATGCAAATCCCGACCTCGTCGTCCTTGATCTGAATCTCCCCGGTATCGCCGGTCTCGACTTGTTTCGCGAGATGCGGAAGCTCAGGCCCGCCGCTCCGGTTATCATGCTGACCTCACGCAGTGAAGAGATTGACCGTGTTGTCGGGCTTGAGCTTGGCGCTGACGACTATGTCACAAAACCCTTCAGCCCGCGCGAACTTGCAGCGAGGGTCAAGACGGTGTTGAGACGGGTCGAAACCCCGGCAGTAAACGAAACAAGATCCCGTCTCTCCTTCGGGCCGATCGTGATGGACTGTGAGGCTTTCACGCTATCCTTTTCCGGCCGGCCAGTTCCACTGACCCGGTCAGAATTCAAGCTCATGGAATGCCTCGTCCGGTATCCAGCGCAGGTCTTCACCCGCGACACGCTGATTGACAGGATCTACGAAGCTGACCACATTGTCACAGACCGGAGCATAGACGCATATATCAAGCGCTTGCGGAGAAAGTTCGCGGAAATCCGCCGGATCGCTGACCCCATCGAGACAGTTCACAGCCTGGGCTATAAGCTGAACCAGAGCATAGAGAACGTCAAATGAGAAGCATACGCTGGAAGATCATCATCGTTTGCATCGCCGTCCTCGCAGTTCCAATCTTCATGCTGAGCCGGAATACCACCCGGACTTTCGATGAGTTCACCCGGCGGAATCTGGAACAACAGATGATCGATATGGCCTTTGTGGTGGGGGAGCAATTCAAGTTCATGATCAGAACAGACGGCTCGCTCCACGACAAGCAGAGGTCTGAGCTGACCGCGCTTATCGCTTCCTATAGCCGCCAAACCGAATCCAGAATAGGAATACTCTCCTCAAATAGAGTTGTGCTGGTGGACTCGGATTCAAGCTCTACAACTTCTGCTGCCTTGTCGAGTCTCCCTGAAGTCAGTGCGGCACTGACCGGCAAGTACAAGGCCCGATATGCGCTCACGCCGGACCGGAAGTTCATGTTCTACTACATCGCCGTGCCGATCATGCTGAACGACAGAGTGATCGGTGTGACCTCTGTTTCACGCCACACCAATCCTATTGTCAAGACCATCGGCCAGATGGTCCACTACCGGCAGATCGCCACAGCCACCGCGGTCATCCTCGGCATCGTACTCGCCACAATCCTTGCTTACACGATCACCAGCCGCCTCAGGAAGCTTACTGCTGCGACAAAAGCCTTTGCAAGGGGCGAAGCCCCGCTGAAAGTGGAAGTTCGCGGTAATGACGAAATAGCAGAATTGGCTCACGCAATCAACACCATGGCCGACGAGATAGCCCACACCAACAGATACAACCGCGACTTCGTCTCTGCCGTAATGCACGAACTTCGTATGCCGATAACCGCCATCAAGGGTGCGGCTGAACTGCTGGAACAGGGCGCATTCG
>JBAXMA010000179.1:0-6757 GCA_037134535.1 bacterium | reverse complement strand
GTATACAGTTCGCACAAGGGCGTGAATTTTCCCAATGCCAGGCTGAAGGTGCCTTCGATGACCGCCAAAGATCGTCGTGACCTGCGGTTTATCCTGACCCAGCCAGTGGATTACATTGCCTTGTCATTTGTGAGGGCGGCGCACGATCTGAAGGCGCTCAATTCCGCGATCTTCCGTGCAGGAAAACGGATAAAGACAATTGCCAAGATCGAAAAGCCTGAAGCCGCGGCTGACATAGAGCGCATTCTGGATGCATGTGACGGGATTATGGTGGCCAGGGGTGATCTTGGAGTCGAAACATCTCCCTATGAGGTACCGCAACTCCAGAAAGATCTGGTCTTGAAGGGCAACAGGAAGGGAAAACTTGTCATTGTGGCGACCCAGATGCTGGAGTCTATGATTGAGCACCCGTTACCGACCCGTGCTGAGTCGACAGATGTTGCCAATGCAATCCTCGATGGTACCGATGCCTGTATGTTGTCGGGGGAGACGGCTGTTGGTGCGTATCCGGTTGAATCGGTCCGGACTATGACCCGGATAGCGCAGGCAATTGAGACCAGCTCTTACTTCGGAAGTGGTGAACCTGTAAACTTGAATCTGAAAGACCACTCTGGTCCTCATTCGGTGTGTGAGGCAGCTTCATGGGCGAGTCGTGACCTTGGGGGTGTTCCTGTCCTGGTGTTCACAATGTCGGGAGACACGGCCCTTTACATGGCCAAGATCAGGAATCAGTCGCCAATCATAGCCATTTCGCCGCATCCTGAGGTCGTGTCGATGCTCTCGCTGGCGTGGAACGTTAGAGCCTTTTATGTTCCTTTTGAACGGGATGTAGTTTCGCTCCAGAGGCGGGCCGAATCATTTCTCGTACGAAAGGGCATTCTCCGGAAAAAACAGCAGATTGTCGTACTCTGCGGGACAATGCCGGTGCGAGGTGCCACCAATTTCATGCGTGTGAAAGAGGTAGGCTGACAGTTGGTCTGTCAGGCTATGAGAGAAACAGCCTGATCTTGCGCATGTTGTTGTGAAAAATCTCGATGTTGGTGGCAGCCGCCGTCTCTGGCGGCTGCATTGTCATAGGCATGTCTACAGTATCTTCAGCTTCGGGAGATCCTGTATGTCGATAGCGCCAAGGAGACGTTTCTTGCTATCCACTACGAGAACGTCGTCGATATTTCTCTCCTCGAAGAGTCTGAGAACATGAACGGCGAGCTGGTCGTGCCCTATGGTGATGGGCGAGCGCGTCATTATCTTCTCCACTTTCCGGCTGATCAGGTTCCGGTCGCTGGTCATGTGCCTTCGCAGATCGCCGTCTGTCACGATTCCTTCCAGCCGGTTTCCGGTTCCGACCACTGCGGCAGATCCTGAGCGAGCCCTGGTCATGGCAAAAATAGCATCCTTGACGGTTGAGTTTTTCTTCACTACTGCAACGCGTTCGCCTGTACGCATGATATCGGAGACACGAAGGAGCAGAGTGCGTCCGATGGCGCCGCCGGGGTGGAGTTTTGCATAGTCTTCCTTCCTGAATCCGCGGGCCTCGAGCAGAACCATGGCAACGGCATCACCGACAGCCATGGTGGCAGTGGTGCTTGCTGTGGGGGCCATGTTGAAAGGGCAGGCTTCACGGCTTACCGCCGCGCAAATAACTGCATCGCTGTGTTTGGCAAGTGTGCTGGCGCGCTCGCCTGTGATGGCCACGATACGCAGGCCGGCCCGCTGGGCAATCGGAATCAATGTTAGTATCTCCTCGGACGCGCCGCTGTAGCTCAGCGCGAGCATGACATCGCCTTTTGTCAGGAGGCCGAGATCGCCGTGCATCGCCTGGGTAGGATTGAGAACGACGCTAGTTGAGCCGGTGCTCAGGAGGGTTGCGGATATCTTTTGTGCGACATGGTAGTTTTTGCCCACGCCGGTGACGACTATCTTGCCGCCGCGGCTCAGGCAGTCGAGCATGAAGCCGATACCCAGATCGAATCCCTTGTCCAAGGTCTTCCGGGCCTTTTTCAAGCCTTCAATCTCGATGTCGATCACCTCACGAGCTCTTTTTAGGTAGTCCACTGAATTCCCCGCACTATTAGTGAAATGAAACAAGCGATACAGATCCATGACTATCATGGTCTGCAATTCGCGTCAATCGCAGATGCACTGTTCTCCCAGCTTCTGAGTCAAATGGCGCTTCCGGGTCTCATGTGTGAGACGATATGTCTCATCTCCTGTGTGTCAGGGGTGAAGTGCTGGAGAAGAAGAGCCGATAGAATGTTAATCATAGCGCACTACAATTCAGGTAAGGCGTCTGCCAGGGCTGTGGCTACGGTGCTCTGTCGCCGTGCTCTTCTATTCAGGTGTTCCCTGATAGGATTCGGCGACAAAAAGAGGTTTTGCCTATTCAGAGACTTTGAACTGGCACGCGAGTTGCTCAAATGATAAGTTGGATGGATTCAATATCCATGCTTCTAAGGGGAGAGAGAATGAAAGTCTATCTGAATGGAAAGATTGTGCCTGAGAAGAAGGCGGTTGTATCGGTATTTGACCACGGTCTGTTATATGGTGATGGTGTGTTTGAAGGTATTCGCACTTACGACGGGGTGGTGTCTTTATTGGAGGAGCACATAGACCGGTTGTATCGCTCTGCGAAGGCCATCGCCATGGAAATTCCAATGACCAAGGCCGGCCTGGCAAAGGCCGTGGTTCGGACCTGCAAGGCTAACAACAACATGAACGGTTATATCCGGCTGGTTGTGACCAGAGGTGTGGGCGAGCTTGGGTTGAACCCGTATCTGTGCAAGAAACCTCAGGTTATTATCATCGCAGCAAGCATTCAACTTTATCCGAAAAAGCTGTATCAGAGTGGCTTGGAGATCGTCACGGTTCCCACGATACGGAATAACTCTGAATCGGTGAATCCGTCAATAAAGAGCCTGAACTACTTGAATAACATCCTTGGGAAGATCGAGGCGATCAATGCCGGTGTGCCGGAGGCTCTCATGCTCAACGGACAGGGATACATTGCAGAGGCGACAGGTGACAATGTCTTTGCGGTGGTTGGAAACAGGTTGATAACGCCGCCTGCATATGAATGCACTCTTGTAGGGATAACGCGGAATTCGGTCATGAAACTGGCAGCGGCCCAGGGGTATGAGGTGATCGAGTCGCGGATGACTCGTTACGATCTGTACAATGCCGACGAAGTGTTCCTGACAGGAACAGCAGCAGAGGTTATTGGTGTTGTGAAAATTGACCGGCGCACGATAGGAGTTGGTAAACCGGGGCCGGCGACGACGGATCTTGCGAAACGCTTCAGGGAATATGCTGGTTCCAAGGGAGTTGCGATTCGCTGAGAAACGGGTGGAGAGGCAGATATGCAGTGTGAATCATGCGGTGAATACGAGGCAAATGTGCATTTGACGCATGTCGTTAATGGTGTGTCACGGGAAATACACATGTGCGAGGGATGTGCCTCAAAGAATGGAATTAACATTAACGGCGCTATGTCTCTTACCGATATCCTTGTAGGACTGGGTGCGATAGAAGAGACAGCAGAGAGCGTTGGCGGCAAGGTTTGCCCGTTTTGTCGTATGAGCCTTGGTGAACTCAGGCGGGGTTCCCGGATGGGCTGCTCTGTCTGCTATGAGACCTTTGGAGCGGAATTGACGTCTATGCTGGCCGATATGCAGAACGGGACGAACCATGTCGGCAAAACTCCAGGTGCCGTGGTGACGATCCCGGTAATTAAGAGTGTACGGGCGGAACCGCTGGGGCGTCAGCTGGAAGAGGCGGTGGCCAGAGAGGATTTTGAGACGGCTGCCAGGCTCAGGGATGAGATCAGGAGCGTGAAACAGACGGCCGAACAGGAGAAGGCAGTTTGAAAGAGTGCATGAAAGCGATAGCTGATCTTGCAAACCGGCCCAGCGTGTGGCTGGACCGTGCTGCTGAAGAGGATATTATTGTGAGCAGCCGCGTCAGGCTGGCACGCAATATCAAGGATGAATTGTTTCCACAAAGGGCTGGAGTAGAAGACAGGGTTCGACTTTTTGGAAAGATTTCTCAGATTGTCAGCGGGCTTCCATCCATGGCTCCCTCGGCGACGCTTGATATGGGAGACTTGAACTGGACCGAAAAGCACGTTCTTCGTGAGCGGCACCTCATAAGTGTGGAACATAGTGAGAAGAGTAAAGGCAGCGGTGTTGTGCTTAGAGATGATGAATCTGTGGCCATCATGGTAAATGAAGAGGATCATCTGCGAATGCAGGCGCTATCCCCCGGGCTTGCGCTTCAGGCAGGCTGGCAGAAGATTGATGCCGTTGATTCCGAACTCGAGAAGCACGTGAATTTTGCGTTTTTGAGGCGAATTGGTTATTTGACGGCATGTCCCAGCAATGTCGGGACTGGGTTGCGGGCTAGTGTCATGCTGCATCTGCCCGGTTTGAACCTGCTGAATGAAATGGAGCAGGTGATAAAGGGCCTTACCAGGATTGGACTGGCGGTACGCGGGGTGCTGGGCGAAGGAACCGATGCATTTGGGAACATGTTCCAGATCTCCAACCAGATGACGCTGGGCGAGACTGAAAAGAACATTATCGACCGGTTGACTGAGATGGTGCTGGAAGTCTCAGGTCACGAGCGGAACGCGCGTCTGCGTCTCATTGAGCAGCGAAAAGTGTATCTTATGGACTACGTCGGGCGGGCGTATGGTGTGCTGATGAATGCACAGTTGTTGTCATCGAGAGAAATGCTTGATCTTCTGTCGTCATTGCGACTCGGCGCTGATGTAGGCCTGATCAGGGACGTTTCGTCATCGGTAATTCGCGAATTGATGCTCTTGACCCAGCCCGGCCATATGCAGATAATGCTTGGTCGTGAGTTGAGCCCGGAGGAACGGGACCAGATGCGGGCCCATATGGTCAGGGATAAACTCAGAAAAATGTGGGTAAAGACATAGTCTTCGCCCCGGAAGGACGCAAGAATGAGCAGTCTCGGAAGTTTCAGTCCAAATGCGCAGAGGGCAATCCAGCTTGCCAGGCAGGAGGCGAGCCGCTTCAATCACCAATATGTTGGCACCGAGCACCTTCTTCTGGGTGTTCTCGCCCTTGGCGAAGGCGTGGCGGTGTCCGTTTTGCAGCATATGAATATTTCCACTGAGAGTGTGAGATATGAGATCGAAAAGATGGTCGAAGGCGGGCCCGCGCTGAAAACAGCCGGTGAGCCACCCTTTACGCCTCGATCCAGAAAAGTTCTCCATATGAGCATGGCTGAAGCCAAGGCCATGAACTCACCCGTTGCCGGTACGGAACACATGCTTCTCGCGTTGTTGCGGGAAGGAGAAGGCCTGGCGGCTCAGGTATTGCGGAATCTTGGTGTCGATTTCGATGCTGTGCGCAATGCCATGAGGAAAGAAATGGACCCGAACTTCGAACCTGGCGAGGAAGAGGGCGTTCCATCCGCAACGGCCGGGGCTCCTGCCCAGCCTGCCGCCGCGCAGGCCAAGAGTAAGACGCCTGCGCTTGATCAGTTTGGACGGGATCTTACTGCGGTTGGCCGTAAGGGTGGGCTTGATCCTGTCATTGGTCGTAAGGAAGAGCTGGAGCGTGTTGTCCAGATTCTCTGCAGGAGGACTAAGAATAATCCTGTTCTGCTCGGAGAGGCGGGTGTTGGCAAAACCGCTATAGCGGAAGGGCTGGCAGAGATGATTGTCGAAGGAAATGTTCCTGAGAGCCTGCTGGACAAGCGGGTCATCATGCTGGATCTGGCGCTGATGGTGGCTGGCACCAAGTACAGGGGGCAGTTTGAGGAACGCATCAAAGCCATTCTGGACGAAATAAGGCGTACAAAGAATGTGATACTATTCGTCGACGAACTGCACAGTATTGTGGGGGCTGGTTCGGCGGAAGGGGCCATGGATGCCTCCAATATCCTCAAGCCGGCGTTGTCACGGGGCGAACTGCAGTGCGTCGGAGCAACTACCCTCAATGAATATCGCAAGTATATAGAAAAAGACTCTGCCCTTGAGCGGCGGTTTCAGCCGGTGCGGGTTGATGAACCCACGCACGAAGAGGCTATTCAGATTCTCAACGGTATAAAGCACAAGTATGAGGAGTATCATGGTGTTGAGTATACAAATGACGCCATTGATGCGGCCGTTCAGCTTTCCAGCAGGTACATAGTTGGACGTTTTCTGCCCGACAAGGCCATTGACACGATCGATGAGTCCGGAGCACGGGCAAGGATTACGGCCACGACCCGCTCGCCGAAGATCCGGGAATGGGAGGCAAAGATTGAGAAGCTGAAACAGCGCAAAGAGGTCGCAATTAAAGCGCAGAAGTTTGAGGAGGCTGCGCAGTTGCGGGACCAGGAGAGGAAAGAACGGCAGGCGCTGGACGAGCGAATCAAGAAATGGCAGCAGGAAAGCCGGAGCAGCAGGGTGAAGGTGACTGCTGAAGAGATACGGCTTGTGGTGTCAAAGTGGACTGGTGTTCCGCTCAGGAAGATGGCAGGAGAAGAGGTCGGCAGGCTTCTCAATATGGAAGAAGAGCTCGAGAAGATGGTCGTGGGCCAATCCAAGGCGGTTGGTGCAATCTGCAAGGCGCTTCGCCGGTCCAGGGCCGAACTGAGGGATCCGAAGCGACCCATCGGGTCATTCATTTTCCTCGGACCGACAGGTGTCGGGAAGACACTGCTGGCGAAATCGCTTGCCGAATTCATGTTCGACAATGCCGAGGCACTGATTCAGATCAATATGACTGAGTACATGGAGAAGTTTACC
>JBAXMA010000178.1:0-6760 GCA_037134535.1 bacterium | reverse complement strand
GGATAGGTGAAGTAGTCATGCCGAGAACGAAGTAGCGATTGCCCGGTGGTGCGGCGGCAGGGGAACAGATGATGAAAGTGTGGGGAGAAACAGAACTTCATACTTGGTTCTGTCCAAAGTGTGGGAAGGCGTGGCAACCGTCGGTATGCTGTAAGCGGCGGTTCTCAATTCGCCCTCTGCGGTGCCCAGAATGCGGCGTTGCCCTTCATCTTTCCGGTGGACTATGTTTCGTGTTTGGCTTTGCCTGCATGTTCTTCTGGGACTCTTGCCTTCAATACATGATGTTGTTTCCGGCAGCAATCCTGCTTGTGCTCGGTGTCCTCCGAATATGGCGTCAGTGGCACCTCATGCGGAAGACAAGAAGAACGGTTGAAACTCTTCCCGACAAGCCAGAGTGACCACGGCAGTACACCGGCAGCACATGTTTGAACGGATTCGCAATTTGCCCTCCAAAATCCAGCCTGATTTCGAGCCTGCCGGACTGCCTTGCCGAGAGCCAGCCGAGTGAGCCTACAGAGAAATCTGTGCTTCCAACTTGGCATCAGCTTCCGACTTCGTCTTTCGTGGACGCCGCACATCCTCCGGACGGAGGGCAGGCAGGTGTCTGCCGGATGTAAACAAAATGGCGATTAGAGAGGTTGCGTAGATATCGGAATCGGATTCTCCCCACATAGCTCTTTCCTTCACGCCGCTGCCATCCTGAGAAACCGGAATACACCAGCGACCATCCTCTTGCCGGTTACGGACAACTGCTGGCAGTAATTCTCGGTTCCATTGATTCCAAGCCTGCCCTCCTCGCTCAGATAACACTTGGGTAGCAATGAACCATGTGAGCATGGGCAAAGATTCGTGGTGCCCGTTCCAGTCAAGATGTGCCAGTTGTGTCACCGCTTCCATTTCGCCAGCACACCGGATATCGTCCCATTGTCCCAGCCACATAATACTCCATACTGCACCGGCACGAGATAGCAAGTTGGTTCCCTTTATGGATGCCAGACACGACTCTAACACCCGCTTCTTGTCATCTTCGCTAACCTCGATGATGCCGGAGTAGATTGCCGACTTCACAGCACGAGTTGTCCATATCGGGGTCGGGTGTTTCGATGCAATGACCCGGCAAGTCATGTTGCTTGTCGGCTCCCTCAGCAGAATCATTTGTGTCATGCCATAGGCTTCAGCTAAAGCGTAAGTCACAATGGCATCGGTGGAGATATATTCGTTCTCTATGCCGCCAGGTGTCCCGTTCGTTTTGCTGGCTTCGACATCATACAGGAGCCTTCGCAATCCGTTCTCAACAGTCATCCCGAACTCCTTTGAGGCGGGAGTTTTGCCGTGAGCCAAATATGCGAGAAGTGCCAGACCTGTAAGGGCAGGACGATTCGTCGGGTTGCTGCCCCATGAGCCGTCCTCACTTTGATGCTCTTTCAACCATTGCAAGGCTGCCGTTGGGGCTTCTTTCGGCAACGTGGTATTCTCAACGTGTGGTGCCGTCTCCGCTGGTTCTAATCGAACCGCTTTCACCCTGTTCAGAGGACTCGCCTTCGGTTTTCCCAACGATGTTCCTGTCCAGTCGAATATCACCACCACTTTGCTGCCATCCGGCATCCAGTACTTACTGTATATGCCGCCGGGATTGAGAAACATCTCCGTGTGGTTTGTGAAGGGCGTAAAAATCTTTTCGGCATCCAATCGGGTCATGCCGTTCGTGATGGCAGCCAAAGGTAGTCCTGCGGGAATCTGATTCGTGTCGGATTGGGCTTGGGCAAGCGTGGCGGTGAGTGCCGCAACCAGAGCAATCCATGTTCTCATTCTACCTCTCCTGCCAGAGCAGCCGATTCGGATACGGTCAGTTCTCACTTCCATGTCTCGAAAAGAACCACGTCTCGCCGGTTTCCTTGTCCACCCAAACACTAAACAATCCTCTGCCGTCAGGCTTTGCCTTGAGTGTGTAAGTGACTTCCAATATCTGGCAACCGCCTTCTATGAGTTCGCAGGGAGCAGAGATGTCGTAGTCCGATAGGTCATGTCCTCTCTGTTTCGCAAACAGTTCCGCTGCTGCATTCACCTTTTGAAGGAGCGTGTCACGACTCAAGAAGGCATGTTCCTTCTCGCCAGTCTGTGGAGTGAGTTGCGTGGCACACCCGCTTCTCACGAGATGTCCACGGACTGAACTGATAATGGGGACACCGGAACCATAGATGGTGAGTTCGGCTTCGCAGTTGGTGCCTGTAGCAGATACGACAAACCTGCCGCCAGTGAAACTGTTGACGGCGTAGGTTCTCACATTGCCAGAATCGGACGCCAGAGTGCCGGTGAGAGACTTCGGGGTGTTGATGTTGACCTTACTGCCATCAGAAGAGAACTCAACCTTGTACTGTATCCCGTTCGTGTTTACCGCATACAGCTTGTCGTCCAGTCCGTCGCCGGGACGAGCCGCAGGTGGGTGGGAATAACTCCTCGTCACCTCGAAATCGAACTCGCCACTCAGTACAGCCTGCTGTGTGTTCGTACCCAGATGTGACACAATCCAGCCAACTTCATTCTTTCCCTTCAGCTTTGCCAGTTCCGCATCAACCATTTCCTTGGGCATGGCTCTGATGACTTCTACAGCCGCAGTCCTGCCACGGTCAGTCCCGCCTTTCCCCGAATGCCATCCTGCCACGGTTACGGAATACACCAGCACCGCCTCTTGGTCTGGCGAGGAAACGAGTTCCCGCTTGGCGGCAGTAAGGGCTTCATCTGTAATGCCCGATTTCCAGACTCCACCTTGAAAGAGTATCTCGGCGTTCTTCACTATGTCTGCCGGAACTGGCTTGCCGGAGAAGGAGCGAAGACATCCGAGTGCCGCCTGATTCGCCCAGATGTTGTCTGGTTTCTGGCGAATTGTCTGAATCAAGTCCGTGAAGTCCTTCCAGCCATGCTTCTCTGTCAGGGCGATGGCTTCAAGTGTCCAACTTGTCCCATTTGCATTGGCGAACCTGCCCTGCGTGGCAAGCAGGGAACGGCATATCGGCTTATGCTCAGGCTTGCCGAACTCGTTCTTGTCGAATAGACGCCATACGACCATTTCTCTGTCGTGGTCTGACAAGGAGTCGAAATTGGAGTAGTCGGTGGGCAGCGGCTTCGGGGTATCGTTCGTGCCTTGTGCCGGACACAGGCGGGATAACGTGCATATCAGGACGATGATTATGACTGCCCTTGTCATTTGTCCCGCAAGTATACACCCGGCGGCACGGCGAACAAGAGCGAAGGCAGTCCGGCGAGTCAGGATTTGCGTGATGGGAGCCTGACAGGGAAAAACAAGAATCGGCGGGATATACTACGCAGACAATCTGAACTGTATGACATCCACCGATAGTTGAGAATCTTAGCGACCTCGGATGCGTTCTTGAGACATCCTACGCCGTCATTTCAGTCAGCCGCCCTGTCACAAACTTGTGCAGGATGCTGGACATGAGCGTCTGGTACGGCAGACCCTCCTCGACGGCTCTACGCTGTATGCCGTCCAAGTCCTTCTCGGATATCCTGATGTTGACTCGCCGGTTCTTCTGGAAAGTAGCCTTGGCGTACTCCCTGTACCGTGCCGTCTCCCGCTTCAAGTTCGGCACGGACTTCGGGTTTTCCTTCTCGTATCCCTCAACCACTTCCTGTTCGTACTTGTCGAGCTTCATATCGCCTCTCCTCCGAGATACTTCCCAGTTGCCTTGCGGCTGGGAATGATGGTCTTCAGGAACACTCCGTCATCCGTCTCCACGAACGGCACCAGATAGACGTAATCATCCACCTCCACCACGAACATCCGCTGCTTCGGATACTTCTTCGGGTTTGGATGCGGCACCACGTCCAGCAAGCCGCCTCCCATTATGAGGGCAACAATGTCGCTGAAGGAGAGACCTCTCTGTTGCTTGAGTTGGACGTCCTTCTCCTCATTCCACTTGAAGTATTTCATCGAGAGCATAGTGCCATGTTGTGTGCCTTATGTCAACAGCCTTCCCGTTTTACCGTGACTATGACGCACAATTGCAACCACTGGTTGCAATAATCGGTGGACACACAATCTGCCCATATTCCAGAAGTGCAAAGAAGAGTGCAGAGGATTCACTCGGAAACGCTTACCAATATTTTACCAAACTATTGGATTCCATAAGCGGATATAAAGGGGTTTTGAGGGTTATTTGGGTTGCCAACAAACCGCTCAGAATAGGCTGGATTCACCGTCTTTGCTGCGTTTTTGCTGAGAAATCGAAGGAATGCGGCTGAAAAGTGCGGTGGCTTCGAGTCCCGTCGCTCCCGCCATATTCGTCACTGAATATGGCTACTGCAGAACAACTGTCCCATATTTGTCCCACGTTTACGACACCTTACGGAACTCTGCGTAGACATCCGCTTTGCTTATAGACTCCGGGTAATGAAGAACCATTGTTGCCGAGTCCTGCCATTCGACGCGTTCGCTTCGCTCACTTGCTCATGGCAGGCCATCGCTGGGAAAAGCGAACGCGTCGAATGGCATCTCGTGAACTGGACCGTCTATATCCTCAAGTGCGGCAATAGGTCATACTATGTAGGCTAGGCTGGATTCACCGTCTTCCCTGCGGTTTCATCGGGAAATCGAAGGAATGAGGCTGAAAAGTGTTGCGGGTATAGTCCATAGACGACGTTTGACAGGATTCTGTGGCTTGGGTATATATGGATATTATTACAGATACACTCAGTATAACGATTGATTCTGAAACACTGAAGCTCATTGCCGGGATAGATGGGTTCAAGGGTGCATGGAGGGCTTTCCAAAACCTTGCTCCTGACAGGATCAGCATTCCCCGCAAAGTGGCAACCATCGAATCTGTCGGTTCGTCCACCCGCATCGCATGAAAGCAACTAATCTGAACATCATTGTCGCCCCGCTGTGGATACTAGGCGTATTGCTTGTTATTACGGGTTTCTTTTATGATTCCGTGATAGGAGTCGTGATTGGGTCGGTGATCTGTGTTTGTTTCGTTTTCTTTCTGTTACAGCCGATTCTTAGACGATGGCACTCTCGTGATGTGTCGGCTGACGGAATAGTTGCGGGTGGTCGCCATAATCTGCTGAAGCATCCGGAGACCCAACAGAAGATCGATGCCGCTGTCCGGGAGATTAGGGTTCGTTACGCTCAGGAAAGGAAGGTGGCAGGTATCATTGCCCGGATACGACTGTGGTTCAGGATTCGAAGGGAAGTCAGGGCGGCAATTGAGACAGTCGCACCATCAGCCGGATGCTACATGAGGCGGTGAGGCGGCAGGGCAAAGGATAAGATGAAAGGATAACGCAAATGAAGATGTTGCGAAACGGTGTGCTGATTGTGATGCTGGGCCTCGTTGCGTCCGGTTGCTATGTTCAATCGCTCAACGTGTTCTATACAGACGACGTAAAAGTGGACTTGCGGGAAATCGCGGGTGACTGGAAACCCGAAATCCAGACAGGAGAATCAGTCACGAACAAGCAGATAACGTCTTGGAAGTTCACAACCAACACGGTGGAAACCTATGACGGAGACAATATCTATTCCGAGCTGAAGACTGTGTATTTCAAAGTGGCTGGCACATACTTCATGGACTTCACGGCAGGCGACCTGTCGAAGGGGGACAAGGGGAACGTTTTCAATGGCTTCTGGGCGGCAGGCATTGCCCCGGTCCACTCCTTGTGTAAGGTGGACATCAAAGGAGACAGACTGACCCTCATTCCTCCCGATGCAAAGTGGTTTACGGACAGGATTGAGAAGAAGAAAGGCAGGTTAAGTCTTTCTTATGTCAAATCAATGGATGACAGCGGCAACTGCATCTTCACGGCGACTCCGAAGGAATGGGTGGCCTTTCTGAAGAAATACAAAGACAGCGAAGAGGTGTTCAATCCCAAGGGCATCTTCGTGTTCACGAGAAAAGAGTGAGTTCTATTGAAGGGGATCAATTCGTTCAAGGGGCTGCAAACTTTTGGCACGTTTGCAATTCCGCTCTTAAATGTGCAGTAATTGCAATTGTGGCGAAGCGTAAGACCTGCATTGCAGAGGTCTCATAGATGCTGATACACCATAGGGATGCGCGGTCGGCGTGGCATCCGGTCTTCTCAATCAGTATCAAAATCGAGTGATTTCGATAATGGAGGGCGCGGTGCCACCCGCGCCGAGGATTATTTCACAGCTTCTGCGGCATTGCCGGGCCGAGGCGTTTGATCTTTTCTTTCCTTGTACCGTTCGGCACCATGCAGCAAGATTGTAATTACCTTTATTGCTGATTCCGTAGGAGTCAATACGCATGTCGCAACTGCTGAAAAAGACAAAGATTGTTGCCACAGTAGGGCCGGTAAGTTCTTCCGGAGCGGTTATCAGGCAGCTGATACATGCCGGAGTGAATGTGTTCCGGGTTAACTTCTCGCACGGGACTCAGGAAGAGCACAAGCAGAGAATAGCGCTGATTCGCAGAATCGCAGCGGAGTCAGGCGCGCAGGTCGGGATACTGGCTGACCTTCAGGGTCCTAAAATCCGGACCGGTGTCACAGACGGCAATAAGCCGGTGACTCTCCGGAAAGGTTCCATAATCACGCTGACTACCTGCGAGGTGATCAATACGAATTCTGTTATCAGTATTGATTACCCGAAACTTCTTTCCGAAATAAGGCAGGGGCAGGAGTTGATGATCAATGATGGCGCCGTGCGGTTGCGAATCCTCTCTATAGATATGCGTGCCCGGTTGGCCTGCTGTAAAGTCCTGAATACCGGGGTATACAG
>JBAXMA010000177.1:0-6786 GCA_037134535.1 bacterium | reverse complement strand
CAACATGATAGCCCGGCGAGAATCGCCGGGAGGCAGGGCAACGCCCTGCCGCAGGAATCGTGACGGGCGAGAACGAGATGAGGCCGTTGGGCGCGAGTTGAAATGAAAACGCACCTCGCGCTCAACGGCCGCAAGACAGGGGTAAGACATTACGGCCAAATTCCCGGGGTTTCACCCCGGGCTGAAATGTAGCTCCCCTCCGGGGAGCTATCACGATTCAATGTCCAACTTCAACCGACCGGATTGAATGCTCGATGTTCGATTGCATTTTGCCTTTAGCTTGATAGCTATGGGGCGAAGCCTCCGGCTGATCCGCACTTAATCGCAGATGCGCCCCCGTTGCGGAGACTGGATTCATGATGTTCTCTGTCACGCAAAAAACTCGTCAAAAAACATGGACGAACTTGCGCGCATGTGTCTATTGTTTGCGGTCGATAGGAACGGATCTGACGGAGATCTGACCGGGATTACGGCAAAGTTTGTGAATAAAGAGAAGGGGGCCTCATGAAGAACGACAGAGTTCGCAGGTTGGCGATACTGGCAAGTGCATTGTGCCTGATCACGTTGGGGCATGCTGCTGCAGCTGCACCGGGCCAACCTGATGCGAGCATGCTGGCTGAGTCTCAGCGTATTGTCTCGAAGTACAAAGCCATTATGAATGCCCCCGGGGGTATTGAGTCCCGCAATGTTGTCGCAGCCCCGCTGATGGGCAATGGAAGTCTTGGCGCTATATTTGGCACAGAGCCGCAAACCTGGCCGCTTCAATTCCGGTTCTGCAAGAGCAGCTTCAGCAAGCTGCGTCACGATCACCGCAAGGGCGGTCCCCGTCCGTTCGGTGGCATTGATATGGGCGTTGGTGTGCTCAAAGGCAGTTCATGGCGCAGTGAACAGGACATGTACACAGGGATCACCACCGCCACGTTCACCAACAGTACGGCCGGCATGACGATGCGCACCTACGTTGCCGCGACCGAAGACCTCCTGATCATTGAGCTTACCAACACCGGCAAGGTACCGATTGAGGGCGGATATGGGCTGTGGGCGATGTGGGGTCGGGGCTCAAAGGATAAGACCTTTGATGTATCAAATGATATCAGGGGCAAGGTCGTCTGCATGACGAAAGAGTTTCTCTCGGGTAAAGAGGGTGGTTCGCATCCGTCCGAGATTCCGACAGCTGCATCCTGTGCCATGCGTACCATCGGCCAGAAAGACCTGGGTTACAAAATCGGGCCGGGCCAGAAAGTAACGCTCGCGATGGCTGTTAAGAGCAATTACGACGCGGTAGACCACCTTGCGGCGGTTCAGAAGCTGGTCCTGGATCTTGATGAAGAGAAGGTGAAAGTTCTTGAGCAGAAGCACCGCCAGTGGTGGAAGGATTTCTGGTCGAAATCGCTTATCGATATTGGCGAACCGGAGATTGAGCAGGATTACTATCTCTACAACTATCAGGCCGGAAGCAGTCTGAGGGACAAGGTGTTTCCGCCCGGGCTCTTCGGCCTCTGGACCACTCACGATGATCCCAACTGGTGCGGCGACTATCATTTGAACTTTGACTGGCAGTCGCAGTACTGGTCAATGTACAAGGGCAACTTCATCGAGCAGGCTGAGTGTTTCCATCAACCGGCGCTCGATTTCATGGAGCGCGGCAAGTTCTACGCAAAGAACGCACAGGGGTGTCGCGGCATTTACTATCCAGTGGGAATCTGGGCCAAGGGCATGGAGAGCAGCAGGCAGCCATCGCGGGGTGGGGCACCCATGGAACTGGGCGGCGTATTCATGGGCCAGAAGTGCAATGTGGGCTACTGCATCGCTAACATGTCCATGCACTGGTATCACACCTATGACCTCAACTATGCGAAGACGGTGTATCCGTTTGTGGTTGAAGCCGCAAACTTCTGGGAGGACTACCTCAGGTTCGAGCCGGCCAGTATGCCGGAGCCGGCAAACCGTGGCGGTCGTCCGCCGGTCGGCATGATTGACGGCGTTGCGATCACCAACATTCCCGTGAGCAAACTGCCCGCTGGCCGATACGTCATCTACAACGCTGCCATTCAGGAGGACCATTACGGGGATTTCAATAACCCGATGGACCTCGGGCTGGTACGCAACCTGTTCGAGTTAGCCATGGACATGAGCAAGGAGTTGGGTGTTGATGCCGCCCGTCATGAGAAGTGGCAGCACATTCTCAAGAATCTGTCCAAGTTTGCCACGTTCGAGAAGGATGGCAAGACCGTGTTCCGGTACAGCGAGAAGGGAACCGAGTGGATCGATGGTAACAGCGTGGGTCTGCACCACATCTATCCGGCGGGCGTGATCGGGTTGGACGATGATCCGAAGCTGCTTGAGATCGCCCGGAACACAATGGATGCGAAAGGCCGTCCATGGTTCAACGACAACGGACTGAACAGCATGTACCCGGCGGCGGTGCGTGTCGGCTACGATCCTGAGAAGTTGTTGGAACGGCTCAGAACAGCGCAGGGCAGGATGGCCAGTGGATTCCAGGGATCCATTGAGAGCAGTACACTTCCTAATACGATCCAGGAGATGCTGTGCATGAGTCACAAGCAGGTGCTCCGGGTGTTCTCCTGCTGGCCGAAGAAGAAGGACGCGCGCTTCTGGACACTCCGAGCCGAAGGCGCATTCCTGGTGTCCAGCGCGCTCAAGGGTGGTACGGTGCAATTTGTCAAGGTCCTCAGCGAAAAGGGGCGCGACCTTACGATGGTTAATCCATGGGCTGGCAAGGGAGTAGACGTTTACAAAGACGGCAAGAAGGCCGAGACCCTGAAGGGTGCCCGCGTCGTTATGAAGACCAAGGCCGGCGAGACGTACCTGTTCGTGGCCGAAGGCGCCGGGATGCCGACCGAGAAGTGATTGGGCGGAATGTGGAATGTGGAAGGTGGAATGTGAATTTCGGAGCGAACATCCAACATTCTCCGCCCAACTTCGAACGTGGTCGGATGTTGGACGTTTCCGTCAGCTGACGGATCGGATGTTCGATGTTCATGTTCTGTGACTTCGATAAGGGAGGGCGCGGTGCCACCCGCGCCGGGAATTATGTCTCAGCTTTTGCGGCATTACTGGACGTGTGATGGATTGACGAGTGATCAGTGAATAATGAAGGGAAGGATGACAATGAAAACTGGAATTGCAA
Organism: bacterium; assembly: GCA_037134535.1. Lineage (GTDB taxonomy): Bacteria > Verrucomicrobiota > Kiritimatiellia > SPBP01 > SPBP01 > JBAXKQ01. The sequence goes on along the minus strand of JBAXMA010000177.1, from coordinate 3,635 downwards.
GTTGGGTGATGGTTAGCGCTGTGGCGATTCTTGTTCCCCTGAACGGCTTTGCGTGGGAACCGAATGCGAAGGATCTGGATGCGGCTATTGCCGCCGGTGATTTCGCCGATTATCAGACCAAACTTACAGCCTGGGTGGCGCAGAAGGTACCGGCTGAGTCCAATCGTATCACTGAGGCGGCGATGAAGGGCGTGCTCAAGGATCCTGTTTTTGCCGGTGCTCTGGCCCAGCGTCAGTTCATAGCAAAACACGGTCTGGAAAACCTGGCGAAGTTCGCCAAGGCCGGCAAGGACAATTGCGCATTCCTGACATGGATCATGAAGGATACGGCGATCATGGTTCTGTGGCTGGAGGGCGCGTCCCCGCTCAGGATCGGCACCAGGGAGGAGAACAGCTGGGGCATTTCAACAGGGGCTCTGGAGATATGGAAAAAGATCTGCATAGCTGATCCTGACTCGAAAGACGGTCTCTATCTGCGGCTCGCCATGGCGACGGCGCTCCGGCCTCCCGGCTCGGGCAACAGGGGCGCAGGCATGCAGAAGGAGCCCAGTGATCCGCTTGTGCGTTATACATATTTCAAGAATACCCACAAGAAGGGTGAATTGTTCCGAAGCTTTGATACGCGGACGGTCTGGGAGCTTCAGCACGTTGTGTCGTCCTGCGGTTCCGAGGAAGACATGACCTGGGCGCGGGAAGCCATGAACACATGGCGGCCTGACTGGCGGATTGATGAGAAGGTTGTTGATTCAACAACCCAGATGTGGCGCCGGAATTCACCATGGCCTTACACAGATTATAAGACAGTGTTCTCGGGTGGTGGGAAATGCGGGCCGAGATCGTCATGGTCAGTATTTGTCTGCCAGGCCTTCGGTATTCCTGCGATCGGAGTTGGGCAGCCTGCTCATGCCTGCGCTGCTGTCGACTCGTATAAGGATGGCTGGCAGGTGGTACAGGGTCGCGGCTGGAATGTGTCAAAACTGGAAGGCATGGGTGGCAACGAGTTCGTTGAATGCGCTACAGCGAAGGCCCATCCCCTGTTCTCGCAGATCGAACAGCTGAGATGGCTCGCCTCGACTGTTACCTCGAAGGATCAGTCAGGGGCTGTTCTGGCTCTTGCAAAAGCAATGGAGCAGTCGAAGCCGGTGGCCGTGGCGGCAACTGTCGAGATGTCGCCTGCATCAGCCTGGATCGATTTGATACCGTTTGATTCCGCGCCCGACGGCACCTGCGATCTTCAGTCGTTCGAAGCAGCGACGAATATGGGAACAAGGTTTGAGTCACGGGTGCGCGGCTTTGTTTATCCGCCGGCGAGCGGCAGCTATGTGTTCAGCATAGCGGGCGACGACGATTCGGACCTTTTCCTCAGCAGTGACGCCACTCCCGCCAATAAGAAGCGTATCGCATTTGTCAAGGGATGGACTGGCGCAAAGGACTTCAAGAAGTCACCGACTCAGAAATCGGTACCCGTGAGCCTTCAGGCTGGGAAACAATACTACATTGAAGCGATCCATAAACAGGAAGACGCCGGAGACCACGTTTCAGTAGCCTGGAGCGGTCCGGGCGTTACCGAGGGAGTGATTCCGGGATCGAATCTCTCGCCATACCCTTCCGGCGCCAAAGGCAAGATTACGAGCGAGGTCTGGAAACACAGGGGCAGACAGGGAACTCCGCCCACGGTCGGGCCGGGCAGTATTCATATCGAAGCGGCATCGTTCGCCAAGATGGGCGGCCAGACGTCTTATGGAAACCTGCAGGAAGAAGGAGTTGTCGTTGTCGATTGCTTCACTGGCGGCCAGCAGGTGCTGTTCCAGGCGCACATGAAGTCTGCGTGGGTTGATTATGCGATCAATGTGCCCGAGACAGCAACTTACTCCGTGGAAATGCGCCTTGCAGCAATGAACGAGGAGCAGGTTCTGGATATCAATTCCGGCACCAATAAATTGGCCAGCGTCGCGGTTCCACTCTCATACGGAATCTGGGAAACATCGAAGCCCGTTGATGTAGCCCTGAGCAAAGGCCCTCAGACTCTGAGAGTTTCCCACGGATTCCAGAGAGGCGTCGCGATGAGGTGGATGGAGCTGAAGAAGAAGTAGATGGTGAGTAGTGAATCTGCCATATGAATCGTCGCGACTTCATAAAGTCCGGTGCTGCTGCCCTGGCCCTTGCTGTTGGTGGTCGGGTACTGGCGGCAGAAGAGTCCATCGGGCGCGCCCTCAAACCCAACATCATTCTCTGCATGACTGACGATCAGGGATGGGGTGATGTCAGCTATAACGGGCTCAAGCAGATTCAGACTCCTGCGCTGGATGCAATGGCTGCCGGCGGTCTGCGGTTCGATCGCTTCTATGCCGCTCATTCGAGCTGCTCGCCTACACGCGCTAGCGTAATGACCGGCCGGCATCCGGTCCGCATGGGTTGCCTCTGGGCGGGTATGAAGATACGTGCTCAGGAAATAACGATTGCACAGGCCGTAAAGCGTGCCGGTTATGCAACCGGTCATTTTGGCAAGTGGCATCTGAACGGGGTGGGAGGACCGGGTAAAGTCATGCCCGATTCCGATCCGCTTTCGCCACGAAATCTGGGTTTTGACGAGTCTTTCTCAGTCTCGAATTACTTCGAACTCGACTGGACATTCGGTCGGAACGGTGTCCCTGAGAAGACGACCGGCGACGGCTCCGATGTTATTGTTGGTGAAGCCCTCAAGTTTATCGAGAAGAGTGCGAAGGAAGAGAAGCCGTTCTTTGCCTGTGTCTGGTTCGGCAGTCCGCACGGACCTCACAAGCCACTGCCTGAAGACCTCAAGAAAGCTGGAGGTTCGGCCTATTATGGCGAGGTTGTCGGGGTTGACCGCAGCATGGGAGCCTTACGAAGCGGCCTGCGCAGACTTGGGATCGCCGCCAATACCATGCTCTGGTTCTGCAGCGACAATGGCGCCTGGTCCGACAAGACTGCTCCAACGGATGATGGTTCGAATGGAGTTTTGCGCGGACGTAAGGAAAAACTCTACGAGGGTGGTATACGTGTGCCCGGTCTGATTGAGTGGCCGGCACGGATCACGAAACCATTCACAACCAGTGTCCCGGCCTGCACATCCGATATCTATCCAACTATCGTGGACATTCTCAAGTTGCAGATTCCGGACCAGGTGAGGCCGCTTGATGGAATCAGCCTTATGCCGCTACTGGACGGGCAGATGACAGAAAGACCGAAACCTATCGGATTCTGGCAGACCGGCGGTGGTTTTCCGCTGAAAGAGGACGACAAACGCAAGATGTCCACGGATTCAGGCGTCTCAGCATGGAATGACAATCGATACAAACTTCTCAAACTCCGTACCGGACAGTACGAGCTCTATGACCTGACAGTTGACCTGGCAGAGGAAACGAACATCGCGGAAAAGCATCCGGAGATTGTCGACAGGATGAAAGTCGAACTGGAGGCCTGGCAGCAGTCGGTACTGCGGAGCTGCCGCGGTGGTGATTATAAAGGCGGGCTGAAGGAAACGTTGAAGGTGGAAGGTGGCTCTTAATCGTAATCGCAATCGTTGACGTAATCGTCGTCGTCCTTCGTCCTCGAAACAGGCACCAATTCGAGGACGAGGACGAGGACGAGGACCGCTCGGCTCCGCCTCGCTG
>JBAXMA010000176.1:0-6786 GCA_037134535.1 bacterium | reverse complement strand
GCACAGTACAGCCAGCGACCTTCGTCCCGTATGCAAGTGCCTGCCTCCATGCCTCAACGCCAGGAAATGCCGGCAGAAGAGACGGATGAATATTGAAAACCTTATTCGGAAAAGCATCAAGCATGCCGACCTTGATCACGCGCATAAAACCGGCGAGTACAACCACATCTGCACCATGATGCCGGAGAATTTCAACATAACGCTTCTCAGCTTCGCCTTCCAACTTGGTCTTGAACGGAGCTGCACTGACGAACTGAGCGTGTATGCCGTACTTGCCTTCTCTTTCAAGGATGTACGCATCCTCAACATCTGAAAGTACGCATACGACCTTCGCGTTCAACCGGCCTGCCTGTATTGCATCGATAATCGACTGGCAGTTGCTTCCTTTTCCGGATCCAAGCACGCCTATCCTCAACGGCGCCGCATCATCCTCTTTCTTCCTGTCGGCAGTCATCTTGTCAGCTCCCTCCGGCGTCCTATCCACTCACCTGCTTCTGGGAATATAGTCCGCCTTCCCATTAAGGCTGCAGATGAACTCAGCAAGCAGACGAGATGTGTTCTCAAGGTCCTTCATCGATATTACTTCAACGGGGGTGTGCATATATCTGTTGGGTATACTGACAAGCGCGGTCGCAACCCCGGACTTATTGACCTGCATCACATTGGCATCGGTGCCGGTCGACCTGGGTTCTGCAGTCACCTGGAAAGGTATCTTCTTGTCGCGTGCAATCTTCTCCATTGAGGCACCAAGCCCCGGATTGATATTGGGGCCCCGGTGAAGCGTCGGCCCCTTGCCAAGGAAACATTCTCCCACCCTTTTGGGATCAGAGGTCGGAAAGTCCGTCGCAAAACCGACGTCAATAGCAATACCTATGTGCGGGTCGATTCCATAGGCACTGGTCTTGGCACCGCGCAATCCGAGTTCCTCCTGGACTGAAGCCACGCCGTAGACCGCCACTTTCAGTTTCCGCCCCTTCAAAAGGCGCAGAGTTTCAACGACCGAAAACGCTCCTGCCCGGTCATCAAAACCGTGCGCGCATACCAGGTCGTTTCTCAACTCGATGAAACCGACATCAAATGTCACGTAATCACCGACCTTTACGGCCTTTCCCGCGTCCTTCTTATCCTTTGCGCCGATATCGATCCACAATTCGTGCAGCTTAGGCTGCTTATCCATCTCCTGGCTTTCCATCAGGTGGATGGGCTTTCGTCCGATAACTCCCATAACGTCGCCATCGACCGCATGCACCCGCACGCGCTGCCCAGTTGCGATTCCGGGATCTACGCCACCGACCGATGCAAAATACAGAAAACCCTTGTCATCGATGTAAGTGATCATGAAGCCGATCTCATCGCAATGACCCGACAACATGAGCCGCGTCGGCGCCTTCGGATTTACAACCCCTATGACATTGCCGCAGACATCGGTGGTAACATCATCGCAATATTCGTTCATGCGTTCACGGATCACATTCTGAACACCTGCCTCAAATCCGGAGGGGCTTGGTATGGCCATCAGTTCTTTCAAAAACCGCACAGACTGCTTTTCCATTTCAGAATCCTTTCTTGAAACACACTGCCTTATCCAGATCAAGGGCAACCATAGACCCAACTTCGCTTGACCAACAAGTTGTCCATTCTCAGATCATGCACCGTTAAAGTCAAGAACCGGCTTCAACTCGCGTGATATTCGGGCGCATCTGCGATTGGGTGCAACTATGCAGCCAAAGAAGACAGTCCAGAATACCAGAGCGACCTTGTATGGAGTCATGCAGGGCAAATCGCGAGCAAGCTCGCGTCCTACATGGTCAGGGGCACAAGTGCGGCCGCGGGATTTGTCCGCGAATGTAGGAAGCGCGCTTGCGCGCGATCCAGCACGGCTACCTTTACCACCGACGATTAGGGAATCTGGCGCAATGCCATTCGCGTCTGTCTCTTGATTGCTCATTCACGGGGACGGCTACAACACCTAATCGCAGATGCGCCCGTGATATTCCCCCATTACGGTCACAACTTACATCCTTGCCGCATACCTTCAATTGCTTCATAATCTTCCCAGTTAACGCACTTGCCAATAGTGCCTGCAACCGATGCCTGACAGCTGGCATCGACGGAGTGTCTGGTGCGATTATTAAGCTATAATATTCATAAGGGCATCGGCGGTCGCGACCGCCTGTACAAGCTGGAACGTATTGCGCGGGTAATTGAGAACGAAGATCCGGACATTATCTGCCTGCAGGAAGTATCTCGCAATCTCCGTCGAAACCGGTTTGATAATCAGCCCGACCTGCTGACGAAATGGTTCCAGCCCGCCGTGACACTCTTCCAATTCAATGTAAGAATCCGTAATGGCGGGTACGGCAACCTGTTGTTGTCACGCTGGCCGTTGCGAAGCAACCATCACCTCTCGGTAACTCGTCACAAACGGAAGGCACGTGGAGCACAACTGGTGATAATCGATACACCCTCAGGCCCGTTGCACCTGACGCATTGGCATCTGGGTCTGTCTGAGATTGAACGTCACTGGCAGGCACGGTATGTGCTCGCGCATCACCTGTACAACGATGCCGGTAATCTGCCGTCACTAATAGTAGGCGACTTCAACGACTGGCGAAACAAACTGGCCGCGGCTCAATTTGAATCTTATGGATTCCGGCAGATCACATCGCCGCCATCGCGATTCCGTTCCTTTCCAGCATGGATGCCAGTCTGGTCGCTCGACAAGGCCTTCGTTCGTGGAGAAATAGAGGTAACGCGGGTACGGGTGGTTCGCGGCCGAACCACCCGCACCGCATCGGATCATCTGCCGCTTGTGATTGATTTCAAACTTGGCTGAACGTCTACAGACTCCAACCCTTGCGATAAGGCGGGTTCAACCACTTGTTGGCCTCGTCGCAATTGGTGAACTTCATCGCCTTCTCATCGTACAGGAGTTTCTTCCCGGTCATCCTGATCGCAACCATACCCAGAAGTCCGACCTCTGAAAGGCGCGCACCGTACTCAAACGGCGAACTTGCCTGCCTGCCCTCTCTGATCGCATTCAGCCAGTCGCCATAATGCCCCGCCGCAACTCGCGGAATGGTCTTGTCTGGTCTCTTCAAATCCTTCATCGCAGTTTCAGGAATCAACCTGCATCCATCACCACCGTGGGATCCGTGCATAATCTTACCAGAGGTCCCGATGATTATTGCGCCGGTCTCCGGCGGATTCCGCCCGGTCTCCAGATCATCGGGTCGCGGCAGCCGCCGCCCACCGTCATACCACACCAGCTTGACAGGGCCGCGCTTACCCTTTGCAGGGAATTCGTACGTGATCTGGGATGACTCCGGATAAAGGTCCACATGCTTGACCGGATCATAGTTATCGGTCTCGGCCTGTATTGACGTCGGCATATCCAGGTCCAGCGCCCAGAAACTCGGATCTACAACGTGGCATACCCAGTCACCTATGACGCCGCTGCCGTATTGGGTCCATCCACGCCAGTTCCATGGCAGATAGTCTGTGTGATACGGTCTCTCCGCAACCGGACCCTGCCATAGATCCCAATCCAGCTCCTTCGGAACCTCCGGCCGCTCAGCCATTACCTGCGCAAGGTTCCGCTTCCTGTCATACGTGTCACGCATACTGCAGCAGGCAGCGTGAACCTCCGTGACCTGGCCTATGGCACCGGACTGCACCCATTCAACAAAGATCCGGATCGATTCCGTCGAGTGCCCCTGGTTGCCTGTCTGCGTGATCAGCTTCCTTGTCGCAGCTTCGTTTCTCATCGCACGCAACTCGGAAACGGAACGGGCGAGGGGTTTCTCACAGAAGACATGCTTGCCGCGCTTCATTGCGGCCATCGCAGCCACTGCATGGGTGTGATCGGGCGTGCCGACGAGCACGGCATCAATCTTATCACTCATATCGTCGAACATTTTGCGAAAATCCTTGTAGCGCTTCGCATCAGGCCATCGCTTGTAAGAACCTGCGGCACGACGATCATCAACATCGCAGATCGCTACGATATTCTCGCTGGCCATATTACCAAGATCATTGCCGGCCTGACCGCCTGCGCCGATGGCAGCAAGGTTGATCTTACGGCTGGGTGGGTTGGACCCGTCGCCGCCCAGCACATGCCTGGGAATGAACTGGAACGCGAACGCCGTGGCCGCTGCCGACTTGAGGAACGTACGTCTCTTCATCTTCATGTCTTTCCTTTCGCTCATATCCCCATATTACTGAGAGTAACTGAAATCTTGTCCAGAACGCCAATGACATCCGGGTGATACGTCTCGAAGTCATCAATGTACTTCCTGATATCACCGCTGAGTGATTGCCTGTGCGCCTCGTCATCCGTGTTCTCAAGTTGATGCTCTATTGCAGAGACAAGATTATCGAGGCGATCTCTCGCTCCGGCGTGCTTCTTCTCAAGAACGTCAATCTCGGTCTTGAGTTCTTCCAACTGTTTCCTGAGTGTTTTCTGGCTCATTAGGTAAACTCCACGGTTTTGAGATTACAATATCGGGAATCGTAGCCTCACCTGTCGCAATAGCAAATGCAAAACACCGCCATATTTCGCCACTCATGTTTCGCCACCGGACGCTAGACATAAATCTTTAACATACGGAGCTGTGTCTCCACAGCGCCGTATGTTGGCAGAAATTCACTCCACTGGTTCCAATGTCACCCTCTGCAGCCTGAAGTCCGGTTGTTCTTTGCCGGCCATGGACTTGATTGACAGCGTGTAGTCGCCGGCTCTCGGCAGATGGATCACACCCAGTCGCTCGTGCCTGATTCTGGTGCGACCGAATGCACCACCACCCGTTGCCATTACCGGGAACAGCCAGCGATTTGGCCCGACACTCACTTCCCACTGATGATCATTCGCTCCGTCACGGCAGTCGTAATCAGCATAAAGATAGAACAGCCCCGGCTTCGGCAACGTGAAGCTCCACCTGGCCATGCTGCCCTTCTGCCAGCTCTCCACAAAGTCGGCATGATGCCAGTCTCCGAATTTCTCCATCCAGCTCTGTTTGCCGTGCTTGCATCCGGTAAGTCTGGCGAACGGTGCATCAAGTTCGTTCAACAGCCCGGGATGCACCATGATTTGGCGCTTTGTTTTACTGATCTTTCCCCTGACTTCCACTGCAATGACCGCAGCCGGCTGGTCAGGCGGAATTTCGGGAAGCTGCAGGCACAGACAGCCTTTCTTCCGGACACAACGCACCGACTTACCGGAAACAAGCCAGTACGCACTCTTAATACTCGCACTCAGGCCAGGAATCCACAATTCGCCGCCGCTCGGCCAGTTCAGGATATGCAGATAGAGTACACCCTGACGCGACGTGGCGACTCCCCATGCCTGCCGGGAAAGCGGCGATGGTCCGGCTCCGTAAATGCTCTCCGCATTACGGTGGATCCACTTACCCGTCTCGCGCAGGATGATTTCAGACTCGGGCGGTATGATCCCTTTGCCGGTCGGACCAACATTCAACATGTAACTCCCGCCCAGACTCACAACCCGGACAAGCCTGGAAATGAGTTCAGCCGGGCTCTTCCAGTTGTGATCAGGTGCTGAATATGCCCACGTGTCGTTATGTGTATCCACCGCTTCCCAGAGACCTTCCGGGGGCACAAGCGGAACCTCCTGATCTCCTGCCGAAACGTAGTCACCCAGTCCGTGCCCGATGCGGCTATTGATCAGGCAGTCCGGCTGCAACTTGCGAACCATGTCGCGCAGCTGGTGCACGGTATCAATGGAGATCTCGCCGGGGCAATCGAACCAGATCAATGCCACCGGTCCGTAGTTCGTGAGAAGTTCCCGGATCTGCGGAATAGCTTTGTGATGCAGGTATTTGTTGAAATCGCCTTTCTGCTTGAATTCCCAATCATTGCCTGCGGCATCGGGTTCGTGCCAGTCAAGATACTGGGAATAGTAGAACCCGAGTTTCAGCCCTTCCTGGCGACATGCTTCCGCCAGTTCCAGAAGCGGATCACGTCGAAATGGCGAGGCGTCGTAAATATTGAAGGAGCTTGCTCTGGAGCGGAACATGGCGAAGCCTTCGTGATGCTTCGCCGTGACGACGATATATTTCATGCCTGCCGCTTTAGCAAGCCGCACCCAGTCCGCGGCATTGAAATCCACCGGGTTAAGAAGCTTTGCCAGGCCTTCATACTCGGCCACGGTAATGCGAGCCCTGTACATAAGCCATTCGGCAATTCCGTGATACGTCTCACCTTTCCATTGATTGGCCGCCTGCGAGAACAAACCCCAGTGAATGAACATGGCGTATTTGCTCTCGCGGAACCAGTCACCTCGCTTCGCTGTCGCCGATCGTTGCGCAGTCTTCCTGCCCCACATGGCAGACATATCATCCGACTTCCGGTTACTCTTCTGTTTCACAACTCCTCCTGTTTGGGTTTGGTGTCCGGAATAGTAACCACTCATCCGCGCTACAGGAAGCAGGGAAGACAGAAATATGCAAAGGCCACGTTACTGCCACTGTCTTCTTTAGTTTGATTTGGCGTCTTGCTTGCGGTACAAGAGAGTCCGGATGTAGACTCGAACAGTTTGTGCAAATGCTATTTAGTCTGTATCCGTAATTGAGATGGTGCGTTATTGCTCAGGTACATTGATATGGGACATCCACAACAGATACCGGGACCGGGATCATTCACAATCCTGCACCAGGGTGATACGCTGGAAGTCGGGCTCTCTGCTAGATCAGAGCGGCATGGCAAAGCATGGCTCCGGACGAACATAGCCAGAGTCGACTCACGCCACACCGAGATAATATCCTTTGC
>JBAXMA010000175.1:0-6801 GCA_037134535.1 bacterium | reverse complement strand
ACCTGCCGTCCGCCGTGTAGGTGTAACTCGGGCCCTTTCCGTCAGCATAGACCTTGTTCGTCAGGAGACCAGTGGCTTCATCGTAAAGCCAAACGGTCGAATCACCGGTGCCGGGGCTGGCCGGCCAGGTATCCGAGAACCAGCCAGAACCACCGCGATAGGTGGTCATGTTCGTCATTCTTCCATAATCGTCAAAAGAATAACTCACCGGGTAGGTTGTGCCCCATGTTCTCACAGGGCGGCCCTGAAGATCAAAGAATGAGTACTCCGCGTTGCCGATCGCATTGGTTGCCGCCACTCGCCGGCCGGTATTGGGGTCGTACGCAAAGCAGGTGCGGTTGGATGCGGCATCCTCAACGTAATCGACCTGACCGCGGATATTGTAGTGAGTGAAGGAAGCGCCGGTTCTGGGATCAACCATGCTTGTCTGGCGTTCGAGCGTGTCATAACCGAAGGTGTTTGTGAGCCCTGTCTTCGAAACTGCGCTCACAAGCAAGCCGTTTGACGTTGTGCTTTGCGAGGCAATCGTGGAATCGGGGTGAATGGTGGTCGCCACGGTTGTCTTGGCGCTGCGGGAGACGCATGTCTGATTAGTCACCGCATTGCCGGTAATGTCCATGTATCGGCTGTCAGTTGTCAGGAGTCCGTTGCCAGTTGCAACGCCCAGTCCGGTCAGGCGGGTCTTCTGAATGCTGTTGGTGGTTACAGCGGAACTGTTGGCGGTTGCATAGAGTTTCGAGACTTCAATGCGCCACCAGACGGCGTCGGCGTCCTTCTCATAGTACGTAAAGCTTTCGGCAATGCGATCATTCTCAGAAATATCAAGGGTTCCATCGTTGTCGACATCCAGCCCGGAACGAGTCTGCTCGCCGATTTCGTTGTACTCATGGATGGTAGTCAGTTGTCCGTAGGCGGTAGTCAGTTGCAGTTGACCTTTTAGGTTATAGATGGATGTATTGGTGAGGACTGCGCCTCCGAATCCGGGCTGTTCAGTTCGGATTGTGCGGTTGAGCAAGTCGGTAATGCTCCGGCTCCAGACGGGGGAGGCGGCACCCTGCGGCCCGGTATAGACTGTGGTCCACTGCGTGCCGTCGGCATTGACGCCGTAGTCGTAGAAGACGGGTGTCGCGCCCGTTCCGGTAATGCTCTTTGCTCTGCCATCGAGATAGTTTGTGGTGACGAGTGTCGCGCCGCCGGGGTTTGTCACGACGGTTACCAGACCGCCCGAAAGATAGGCATAGCTTGTGATCAGCCCCGCAGCATCAATTGACGTCAGCAGGCGGCCGGCAACGTCGTAGGTACTAATGTGGTTTGTCAGCGCGGATCCACCAGCGTTCACAATAGTTGCCAGCGTTCTGTCCGCTGCATCGTAGATGGATGTTGTGAGAAGGCTATTCGGGCTTGCAGCCTTCGCGGAAAAGTCCAGTCTGCCTAGGTCATCATAGTAATATGCAGTCTCGATTCCGCTGGCATCTTTGCCCGATGTCTGGCGGCCGCAGCAACCAAAGGTCGTCTCCGAAATGGAGCCATCAGAACGGCATTGCCTTGTCAGGCGGCCAAAGGCATCACGATAAAACACTGTCCAGTCCACCGCCTCGTAACCAGACCCAGTGTAAACCTGTGTTTCGCGATAGACTTCATGCCCGTATTTCTTGTGGATCACACTTATCTCGCGCGTGGTCAGGAATGGCACGCCGTCAGGACTGGAAATCGTTCCGTGCGTAACTATTCTCTGCTCCCAATTCGTGTTGGCGCCAATGGGTGTGGGCAGGAAAGTGCAGCCTGCAGGGTCAGACGGGTCTTCAATGTACTCGCCCAATTCGTAGACATAACTATCCATTCGACCGTCGGGATATGTCACACTCTTTAAGTCATCGCTATGCTCGCTCAGGTGCACGCTTTCTGTGCGCAGATTGGTCGCGTCGCCATAGTCGGCGGCTGAAGAGCTGCAACTTTCCGATATCGCCGTAAACGCGCCCATGGAGTTGGTTGAATATGCAAAGAACATGCGTCTGGTTATCACTGCGCCAATCATCTCTGTCACTGTTCGCGGCGAATAGGGCCGCATTCCGGCGGTCTCGTTGGCGTGGGGAGTATAGTCATAAAACGTTGCGTTTGTTTCGGAATCCTTGAAACATCGGAACTCGGCTGAGATGAGGCCGCGGTTCGTGTAATCGTAGCTTATCCATGACCCGTCGGGTTGAACCACACGTTTGACTTTCTCATACCTATTGATTTCCGAGGGATCATCGTAGTAAGTCCATGATGTGGCCAAGGCTGCACCGCCTGGATCGTTGACTGTCTGGGTAATGATGCGCCCGGTTGTATTTCTGACGTATGCATAAGTCTGCTGCCAAACGATCTGTGCAGCCGCGTTTTGTATAGTCCTGGTGATTAGTCCGGTGCTGGTGTCGGGGTCCCAGACATCAACGCGGGACTCCTTCTTCAGCCCATTACCTTTCGTGAGGGTCCAATCGGGGTAAACATATTCATAGGTGTTGGTTATTACTATGCTGGGGCGTGTTTCGACAATGTTTACCGTCTCACAGGCACCTGCCCCTGCGATGGTCCATTTGACATAGGCCGACTGGCTCGCGACCGAATAGAGACCATCGGAAGATCGGGTCGTGAAGAGCCCGGCGTTGGTATAGAAGTTGATTTCATACTGGTACACTCCGCCGGAGTTAGTCAGGAGAAGGATGTCGGCCAGCGCATCGGCGGACAGGACCTGCCGTGGCATGCCGTTGGTCTGATCACGAATCAGTTTCAATTGCCTATTCGGGTCGTTGATTGCCAAGCCTGAAGGCAGGCACACGCTCGTCGCTGGAGTCTCGGAATGAATCCGAATATCTCCGCCGTATTCAGACTCAGGGCCTCTTCCCATTGAAAAGACGGCGTCCAGACTTCCCAACGAAGCATCGAAGGTTCCGGCTATGCCACAGGCGGCGCACGAGCAACCGACAGTGATATTTGTGACAGCAAAGACATTGGGCAACGCAGTCAGCCAGACCTTGACGGGGATCGTCAAGCTTCCGACACCACCCCCGGCCGCGAGGACAGCCGCATACATCACAGGATCAACGAAGGTCACAAGACCGGAGACACTGTCTATTACGCATCCTGCATACGACGTAACCTGATTGCCTGCATCGTCGATGAGAGACCACTCCACAGAAGTGAACGGGAAGCCGGACGGTGTGATGGCGTAGGTGTGCACAGAGACCTGGGCGGGCGTTGGCGGCAACGGGTTCATGCCTGTGTTCTTCACAGTGATCTTGGGTACATACAGAATAGCCTCGTAAGGATTCTCGGCGGGCACTCCATCGGTGTAGAGGGTGGTGGGATTGGGCATATTTGCCCCTTCGAGGTGGTATATGCCTAGCATGACATGATCGTCATAGATACAGTATTGACTGCCCGCATCCCATAGCCAGTTCGTCTCCGTCGGCAAATCGCCTGCGATACCGTCTGTTCGTTTTCCAAGACCGCCAATCTTCATCTCATAGTCGTAATCTCCATTACCGGAAAACCAGTTCAAAGTAATATGATATTCACCGCCCTTCGGAAAATTGAATGATTGGTCGTAGGTCCACAACGGGTATGAGGCCGTCAGAACATCAGAACCGTTGATTCGCATTGCGTAGACTTCAGACCTGTTGTTTCCATAATCGCCGACTCGGAGGACTATTGGAACATTATTGCCTGGATCATCATACCAGCAAGCATCAGTTCCGGCAGCTCCCTCGATGGCATTGATTATTCCATCACCATCAGGATCACCGAGGGGATCGGCGACTACAGGGTCCGGATCCAGCCGATTCGTCGCACTGGCGATCTCCCACAGGTCGTTCATGCCATCGCCGTCGGTGTCTCTTCTTAGCGGATTTGTGAAGGCATTTGTGCCGTTGAAGGCTACACCACAGACTTCGTTGCTGTCAGTTAGCCCATCGCCATCAGTATCGGCCAGCCCTGGATTTGTTCCAAGTTCGTATTCCCTCAAGTTGGACAGACCATCCGAATCATGATCCCCTGTTGCCAACTCATTGGTTGTCGAGCCAAAGTTCTGTGTCTCCCAGGCATCTGCCATCCCGTTACTATTGGAATCAACATATTCATCCGCACCAATGTCACCGTACCAATTGGTCCACACATTAGTGACGCCGGAGCAGTTCCACATCGTCTCGCCCTCCCAATCGGCCAGAACGGAATTGGAAACGCCGTGGTCAATGCACCATATTGAATTGGTGGTGAGCCTGCAACTGACTGGCACCAGACACGGATCGTTGGACGACATGCCGGACCCGCCCGTTGTCCACCCCTGAATCACGCTCCATGTGCCAGTAAAAGAGGAAATTCCGTCGCCTTCGCAGTACCACTGGCCATCTCCCGATCCAGCTGAATTGGTCCACACGATGCAGTTAGTGATGCTGACTGTACTTTTGGCGGTTACTGCCATGCCGCCGCCGTATCCACGTGCGTTATTTGCCACCACGCTGCAACTACGGATTATCGGGGCGGACGTGTAACAGCATTCGATGCCGCCTCCGTCGAGATGCGCTTCATTCAACGTCACAATGCAGTTTTCGATCACCGGGCTTGCTGTTTTGCAACGGATGCCACCCCCGTCCTGGTAGGCATGGTTGCCATAGATATAGGATGTTCGGATTATCACGCCATTGCTCGAGCTATTGAATCCCACGCCGCCGCCGTCAACGCCGTAGTTGTTTGTTATGGAGCAACCGTTAATCAGGCCGGAAAGCGCTTCCTTGACGTAAATGCCACCGCCATGGTTGTACGACTGGTTGTTCGCGACATTGCAAACTGTAACGGTCGCGCAACCCAAAGCGAAGACGCCCCCGCCGTTGTCGTGTGCCAGGTTGCCGGCGATCGTGCAATTGGTGATCGTTGCCGCATTTGTCTCCGACGCGATGCCTCCGCCGTCGCTGAAAGACTCGTTCCAAGTAATATCGCAGCCGCTCAGCAACAGGCCATTGTTAGTGTCGCTGAGACATACTCCGCCGCCGCTATTTGTGGAAACATTGTAGGAGATGACGCTTCCAATGATAACTGCCGAAGATTGCCCCTTGCAACGTATTCCGCCACCATCGTCACCAGCCCGGTTCCATGAAACGATGCAGTTTGTGATGGTTGGGGAGGAATCCTCAATTCTGATGCCGCCTCCGTCATTGCTTGCCGTGTTTCCTGCCACCATACAGAGATTCAATTGGCCCTTTGCGCCGTTGCCGTATGCAATCCCGCCACCATTCCCTGTGGCGCGATTATCAGAGATAGAGCAGCTGTAGACCGATGCCGTCGCACCTTCGGCGAAACGGAGCCCACCGCCATCGTCACCAGAGATGCAGTCGCGAATGGTGCAAGACCACATCAGGCCAGTGGACTGTTTGAAATAGACTCCGCCGCCATCACCGGATGTTGTGTTTGACTGGATCGTGCAGTTGTAGATCGTCGGACTTGATCCTGAGCAATAGATTCCAGCGCCCTTGTTTGTGCTGCCGTTGAGGATCGTGAAGCCGCTGAGAATATGGGACCGGCTCTCGCTGCTGTGGAAGTTGAATCCACGGCCTGATCCGCCGCAGTCGATCACTGCACTTTCATCACCGTTCTGCGAGACGACCAGGATCTTCTTCCCCCCGTTCCCGCTGAAGTCCAGATTCTTGTTCGTTTCACCGGCGTAGAGTCCCTGTAGAACAAGCACGATGTCATAATTGTTTGTCGCCGCGTTGATTCCGGCCTGTATTGATCCGCCGTTTGTCACGATTACACTGGGACTGGGGTAGTCACTTCCGAGACGACAATCGGTGCCGTGCTGAATCTCGTAAATATTAGGATAGCCGTCGTCGTCTTCGTCTCCAAAGTCGGTTTCTCTATTTGTCGGATTCAGGCCGTGAGCACATTCAAATGCATTTGCATAACCGTCAGAATCGTAATCCCCTGATCCGGATTGGTTGGTTACGGAACCAAAATACTTCATCTCCCAGTAGTCCGGTAATCCATCAGCATCGGCATCTCCGGCTAGATCGAAAGCAAAGACAGTTTTCAGCTGGCCGATGTTGACGACCGCATAATCGGCATCATCCGCTGTCGTGTCTATTGTCCAGGGATAGGTGTTGGTGTAGCTGACTTCCAACAGTCTATCGCAGTATGCTTTTGCGACGCGCTTGAGCTGGCCCACATTGACAGGGCAGTAATTGCTCGAAGTTGTGAAACCAGCGACGATGTTCCAGACTGATGTGCCAGCGCCGCCGGGCAGGATCATCTCCATCTCATCGCAGGCGTTGGTGGCAAACCACTTGAGCTGACCGAGCAGGGCAGGAGCGTAGTCGGCCTTGTGGCGTGTGGGGTCCACAACTTTCCGCGATGTCCACCAGGACGGGTCGGCGGCATTGGCTGTGCCTAACAGCAAAGCCATCGCCGCAACGAGTACCGCGCATGCCAGCAGGCTACTTGTTTGTGTTCTATTTCGCATTGAACTTATTGCTCAAGGGAGCTTGTTTGCCCAGTCGTAATCCTGGACGGTTCCCAGTTTGGAGTAGATGGCGTCCAGGACCTGCTCGTCCGTTCGCTCCGGGAGCCCCGATTTTGTTCTCAGCACATTGATCTCGTCTTTCATGGTCAGCACAACAGCCTCTATGAGTCTCGGGCCGAACTGCTGGTACAAGCCTTCTCTCTTTGTCTTCACTGTCTGCGCATAGATGTTGCCAATCAGGAACCCCACAAGCAGCACCGCAACCGATCCGATAAGTACAAGTGTTGATTTCCGCATTGATGCTTCCTCCCGTA
>JBAXMA010000174.1:0-6803 GCA_037134535.1 bacterium | reverse complement strand
GTGTAGTATCCCCTCACCAGATCGCCGCCAACCGAACCTGGCATGAATGAGCTGAAGAACACGCCTACAAATGAGATTGAGAAGACTCTTGCCCATGTTATTGCAAGGTTCTGTGCGTCCAGAATGAGTTTCCATCTTATCGTGACCAGTCCGATGCCGGCTAAGAATAGAAGGAATCCTGACATCACCCATGGCCAACGGGCGAGTGTGCCACTTATGATGTCCCAGAGAAAACGAAGGCCGGATCGTGAGGTTGTCCATGATGTCCACGGCAGGCTGGGGGCCAGTGCGTCCGTAACTGGCGTGAGTGTCCCGGTTCCAGCCAGTTGAGCCGTGCCCTTTCTTTGCACAGTCCTCAGAATGTTACCGCCGTTGAGGTCTTCCAGCACGACAAAGAGCCGTACTGTATTAGATCCGTCAGCGTAAGTTGTTCCGATCCGTACTGAGGCAGGAGCCTCCAGTTTGAAGTCGATGCAGGATGTCTGAGTATCGATCCGGTACAGGAGGTATGCAATGATACCGAGTCCAAGTCCGAGTCGAACAGCAAAACCTGCTATTTTCAGAGCTTGTTTCATATCTGATGAGACATCATCAAACCGCAAATTGACGTGCTATTAACTATAAAATGGCGAAGAGCATCACGTTTTGCTTTTGATCTGCCATAACGCAGAGAGGAGCTTGATGGCTTCCCTGATATCGTCGGGCGCGACATCAGGATAGGCTTCTAGTACTCCGGGTATTGCAGCGCCAACAAAGGGCATGAATGCCTTGAAGTCAATGTTTCCAGCGGGCGGCATGAGATGGTCGCGAACGGGTTTTATCACATCGTGAACATGCATGCCGGCGAGATAAGGCTGGAGCTTCTCCAGCCAGATAATATGAGCGATAAAGCCGAGGTTCTGCCGGATTTGTCCGTGCCCGATGTCATGCCAGTACCGGATGTGCGGTGACTGGTAATGGTTGAGCAGCTTTTCCATCTCGGTTTCAGAAGGTATGGATTCCCATGATGGCAGGTTTTCAAGGGCCACGCTTACATTGGTTTTCTGGAGAATCGGCAGAAGATTGTCCAGACTCTCGTAAAGAAATTGGATTTGACTGGGCGCTTTGTTGTGTCTCTCCAGGAGCAGTTTGTCTTTGATCCGGTCGTACTTATCGGAGAACTGCTGCCCGTTATGGCACAAATCTATGAGCTGGTGAGTCAGGTTCCGCATATTGACATTGCCCGCATGCACCACGACCGTCGGTGCGCCCAGCTCTGATGCCAGAAGGATTGTGTCGCTCAGGTGTGATATGGCGAGAGCACGTATCTGCTTATCTGGATCTGCCAGAGTGAACAACTCGGGGGATGCGTGAGGCATTCTTGCCGGGACCGGGCAGAAGGCGTGGACGCTTGTGACGACAATGGCGCCACTGCCAGCCATTTTTCTTACACCTTCGAGCAGGGGATAAGATAGATCATAGCTCAGTTCGACATAGTTGATGCCCAAGCCGATGATTTCATCGATCATCGCCTCACCTGAAGAGTGACGATGAGCGTTCCATCGAGTGGAGACGCTGAGAATCATGTTGCTCCGGGACAAATGAGAATCCTGCAGAAGAATACTTATCAGGTATCGGTGTTCAGTGCACAGCTCCCAGAAGTAGATCCCTGACATACAATCAGAGAGCCAACTACTGAACACTGAACACCGAACACCGAACTTCCTGATATCAGGTACTTGCTGCTATCGCGGTGACAAGGCTCTTGCTCTGGCACGTGCGGCTTTGCGTCTCTTCTTTTCGCTTGGCTTTTCGTAGTAACGATGCCCGCGAATCTCACGCATCATGCCTTCCTTGTCCATTATCTTCTTAAGACGTCGGAGGGCCTTTTCGATCGGTTCGCCTTTTCTAAGTTTGATCTGAAGCACAGTATTATCTCACTCTCCCTTCGCTTTGTGCATGGATAGATCTCCTGAATTCGCTCACAAGAGAGCGATCAGGCATTTGGGAATCTATGGGAAGGGCAGCGGGAAGTCAACGGCAGAGTTGGACAATCGTAGAGGGCAGGGGGAAGAGGTCGTAAATAGGAGGTAATAGGCTTTGGCTTGCCGGCTATCCCTGTTTTCTTCGGGGCTGAATTGCTTTTGCGTTTTCTTTACGGGTTCAGGGCTATATATTCAACAGATGAAGTCTGTGAAACCTTTTGGTCTCTATGTGCATGTTCCGTTCTGTGACGGCAAGTGCAGTTACTGTGCCTTCTATTCAATCCGTTATGAGGCCGGGTTGGCAGATCGTTACATTGCGGCGGTTGAGAAGGAGTTGATGTTGTACAGTGGCTGCCAGAACGCGGCCAATCACGCCTTTGACACTATCTACTTCGGCGGTGGCACACCTACGCTACTGTCCGACCGACAGCTGGAGCGTTTGTGCGCGATTGTATCGAGAGGACGACCGGCCCCTGTCGAGTGGACTGTGGAGGCCAATCCGGGAGTGTTGACCGAGTCCAGGCTGGCCGTTCTCAAACAGGCTGGTATTAACCGGGTAAGTCTTGGCGCACAGTCGTTCGATGACGATATTTTGCGTAAACTCGGGCGACGGCACAGAGTTGAGGATATCGGTTCAGCAGTGGCACTTGTCCGTGAGGCTGGTATCGCTAATGTCGGAATAGACCTCATAGCGTGTATTCCGGGAGTGGACAGCAGGATGTGGCGCGCGACGCTTGATGCCGCCCTAGCCCTTAAGCCGCAGCACATTTCTGTGTATGCCCTGACTGTGGAAGAAGGAACAGCCTTGAATGAGGCGGTAAGGAGCAGGGCGCAGCGGGTGCCAGGTGATGTCGCACAGCTTGCGTTCCTGCATACGGCAGAGAGAGTTCTGGGCAACGCCGGATACGGACGTTACGAGATTTCCAATTACGCACTGCCGGGTTTCGAATGTCTGCACAATCTCGCGTGCTGGCGTGGGGCTGAGTATGTCGGGGTCGGACCTGCGGCCAGTTCGCATGTTGGCCTGCGCCGCTGGACGAATGCTGGTGACCTGACCGGGTATCTTGACGCAATTGAGCATGGCCATAAACCGGAAAGAGATGCGGAGGATCTTACGAAAGTGGTGAAGGCGACCGAGATGGTGATCTTCGGCCTGCGCATGGCGGAAGGCATTGACACATCAATTGTAAGAGCACGTTCTGGGATCAATGCAGTCGATGAGAAGAAATTAGTTGCAGTTTTTCAGGGTTTACTGGAGAGTGGGGTTGTTGAGTACCGGAGTAGCAGTTGGTTTCTGACTGACCGGGGCCGCGACGTTGCCGACTATGTTGCGGTTGAAATCATTGGATGGGAAAACGGGAGCCCGGTGACGTAATGAGAGGCCTGCCAGAGCTTGAGAAAAGCATTTTTGAATTAATCCGCAGGACAAGCACTGACTTGCCGGCCGATGTTGAAGCCGCGATCCGGCGTGCGATCACGCGAGAACGGAAAGGGAGTCGGGCTGCCTGGGTAATGAGCTCTATTCTTGAAAACGTTGCGCTGGCACGCGAAAAGGATCAACCAATCTGCCAGGACACTGGCGAACTGGTCTTCTCTTTCAATATACCTACCGGTTTCGATGTCAATGCCCTCATTGCGGAAACACGAGCGGCTGTTTCGCTTGCAACTCGCCGCGGGTACCTGCGGCAGAATACCCTGGACTCCATCACTGGTGTGCCGTACGAGACAAACATCGCACATGGTATGCCCGTTTTTCAGTTTCACCACGGCGCCCGGAAAGTTATAGATGTAAGCCTGATCATGAAGGGCGGCGGCAGCGAGAATGCCGGATGCCAGTATAGTCTGCCGGATGCCAGTCTTGATGCAGGCCGTGATTTGGAAGGCGTGCGCAGGTGTGTGCTTGATGCCGTCCAGAAGGCTCAGGGTGATGCCTGTGCACCGGGTGTTGTCGGTGTGTGTGTCGGCGGTGACCGCGGGAGCGGTTATGAACATTCGCGGGAACAGTTTTTCAGAAAACTTGACGACAAATCGCCGGTCCGGTCCCTCGCAAAGCTTGAAAGCAAGATTCTGAGAGAAGCGAACAGACTAGGCGTGGGTCCCATGGGCATGGGTGGTGCGGTTACCATCCTGAGTGCAAAGCTGGGTGCACTCGGCCGACTGCCGGCATCCTTCTTTGTAAGCGTTTCATTCATGTGCTGGGCTTTTCGTCGTCGCGGCGTGGTTCTTGGTTCGGACGGCAAGATTGGCAGGTGGTTGTACCGATGATGACAAAGATCACGGCTCCATTTACGATAGAAAAAGTGCGCGAACTCAAGGTTGGTGAGAAAGTAAGCATCACAGGCAAAATCTTTACCGGCCGGGACAAACTTCACAAGCATCTCTTTGAAGGCGGCGCCTGTCCTGTTTCGCTCAAGGACGGAGTAGTGTATCATTGCGGCCCGGTTGTGATCAGGGACAATGGCAACTGGCTGGTCAAGGCGTCCGGTCCGACGACCTCAGCACGCGAAGAGACCTACATGCCGGCGATAATTCAGAAGCAGGGCTTGCGTGTCATAATAGGCAAGGGCGGAATGGGCGCCGGCACAGCAAAGGCATGCGCAAAATTCGGATGCGTGTATCTGGAGGCTGTTGGTGGGACGGCCCAGCTTCTCAATCAGCGGATTCAGAAAGTAGGAAATGTTCATTTTCTGAGAGAATTCGGAAGCACCGAGGCGATGTGGGAGCTGGATGTGGTTGATTTTCCGGCAATGGTGGCCATTGATGCGCGAGGTCGCAGTCTTCATAAACGTATCCAGTCTTCATCGAAGCGGATTCTAAAGAAGATCCTCAAGAACTCGCCGCCATTCAAGGCGTGAGTGTAGCCATTCTATGCAAATCGTTTTCATGGGTTCTGGCACGATCGCATGCCCCTCGCTGAGGGCGCTCATGGCGTCCAGGGACGACACGGTCGTCGGTGTCGTTATCAGACCGGAGCGGCCCCGGGGAAGGGGTTTGAAGGTTCATGTATGCCCCGTCACCGTGACTGCAGGCGGAATCACGAAGGTGCTGGCTATGGCTGATGTGAATTCGGCCGACAGCGTTGAGCAATTGCGAAATCTCAAGCCTGACGTGGTGGTGATAGTGGCGTTCGGCCAGTTTCTGAAGACACCTGTCCTGAGGCTTGCGCCGTATGGCTGCGTTAACTTGCATCCGTCGCTGCTACCAAAGTACCGGGGAGCCGCACCGATACCCCGGGCGATTGCCGGTGGAGAACAAATTACCGGTGTTTCCACAATGTTGATTAACGAACGCATGGATGCCGGCGATATTCTTCTGCAGAGAGAAGTTGCTGTCGAAGACGCGGATACTGGTGGATCATTGCAGGATAGATTGGCCGAAGAAGGAGCGCGCCTGCTTGTTGACACGATGACTCTCATTCGCACCGGGACAGCGCAGCGCAGACCACAGGTTGACGGCGATGCCACCTTTGCGCCGATACTGAAGAAAGCTGATGGGAGAATTGACTGGACAATGCCTGCCGTTCAGATTCACAACAGGGTTAGAGCATTCAATCCGTGGCCGGGTAGTATTTGTGAAGTGCCGGCGGGTTCTGGTGCGTTTTTGAAGGTGCTTACAACAGGAGTGGAAGACGGGAAGGGGTTGGCGCCGGGCATGGTGCTTGAGTGGCGCGGCAGTGGACCACTGATTCAGGCGGGTGATAAGGCCGTGCGGCTGATAGCTGTGCAGCCCGAAAACCGGAAGGCGATGAACGGGCAGGCGTATATGTGCGGACATCAGGCACCGGAGTGTTTCGGTTAAAGAAACAGCATGGAAGACGCTGTCTGGCAGCGGGATTGGAAGGAGTCGCGCACGATGTCGAAACAAGTTCATGTAAAACTTGGTAGCAGGTCATACGATATACTGATTGGGCGTAATGTCACGGTTGGTACCTCGCTGAAGCGCCGGGCCGGGCTCAAGGCGATGATCGTTTCGGACAGTAATGTTGATCCGCTTTACGGACCTCGCTGCGAGAGGAGTTTGCGCGCGAAGGGTTTTGAAACGATACGGGTCACTGTGCCTGCGGGTGAATCGTCGAAGTCTGGTCGCATGGTTATGGAGTTGTACAATAAGGCGGCTGAATTACATCTCGACCGCTCCTCCTGTATTGTCGCTCTCGGTGGCGGGGTAGTCGGCGACCTTGCAGGCTTCATTGCCGCAACATTCCTTCGTGGCATCAATTTCATCCAGGTTCCTACAAGCCTGCTGGCCATGGTCGATAGCTCTGTGGGAGGCAAGACCGGTATAAATCTGAAGCAGGGCAAGAATCTTGTCGGAGCCTTCTATCAACCCGTTGAGGTGACGGCGGACCTGTCTGTACTGAAGACCCTGCCTCGCAGGGAATACGTATCAGGACTTGCGGAAGTAGTGAAGTATGGCGTCATAAGGGATGCCGCATTTTTCAGGATGCTGGAGAAGAATGCTGACAGACTTCTTCGCCGTGATTCGGGTCTGCTTGAGGAAGTTGTAGCACGCTGCTGCGAGATAAAGGCAGCTGTCGTTTCGGTCGATGAGAGGGAGGAAGGCGGCGAGAGGGCTGTCCTCAACTTCGGTCACACCTTCGGACATGCCCTGGGCGACCAGGCATTGACAAAAGCCATCCAGGCCGTTTGCGCCCAACTGCGTACTTCGGATATAATTGGCCGCTACGGCGGCGATGAGTTTATCATTCTGCTGCCCCAAACCAGCGCGCAAGAAGCGCTGCCGCTAGCTGAGCGTATCCACGCCAGTATCGCCGCAATGCGCATTGAAACTGACTCAGGCCCGCTAAACCTCACCATCAGCATCGGCATTGCCGAAACG
>JBAXMA010000173.1:0-6838 GCA_037134535.1 bacterium | reverse complement strand
ATCGGTATCAACGGTCACTCCATCGTTCGCCCGCACGATCAGTGAGTCGAATGTCGAGGGATTGCTGGCAAATGTCACGGATACGCCTGCAGATAGAGTTACAGCGCCGGAGTTCAGGCTGTCGGATGCCGCGATGTTGTTGACGGCTATTGAGCCCGGCGTGGCAAGAGTAAGGTCGGTTGATGCGATTCGCTGGAGTGCACTGCCGCTGACTGTAAGTCCGCCGGGGGTCGCGCCGAGGCCGATCCCGCCGCCATGCGATTCGGCGATAATGATCGAACTGGCCGAGAGGTTGCCCTGCAGGTTGAGGTCGTTGGCCGAGATCATGATCATGCCCGAGAATTCGTTGACTGTTGCGCCGGGAGCTATGGTTGCGGTTCCGGAGCCATTTGCGTCAGTGTCAGCCGAGATGAGCACGATTCCGGCGGCCGGCGGGCCGGACAGGCTGTCGTTGATGGACACGCCGTTATTGGCTACGAGCGCTAGTGCGCCTGCTGAGGTCATATCGCCGGTGGTCGCATCGAGTGTGAGGCTGCCGGCAGATGTGAGCTGTACGCCGTCGGCAAAAGTAATGTTGTCACTGCCATTCGCGGCGTTGTTGGCGTCGCCATCGAGCGAGAGATTACCGGTGGCCGTTGTGATGTGGGCGTCAACCATGATGCCGTTATCGGCCTGGCCGACCAGGGCGCGGAATGTCGAGCCATTGTTTGCGAACGATATAGCGGCTCCTGCATCAAGGGTGAGCACGTTGACGTTAAGGCTTTCGGAGGCGACTATGTTGTCGACTGTAATTGAGCCGGCTGTGTCCAGTTCGAGGGCAGCTGTCGTGATGTGCTGGAGCTCGGTGCCGGATACATTCAATCCGCCCGGGACAGGGGTGGCCCCCAGGCCGATGCCGATGCCGGTGGTGTCAGCAATTGTAACGGAGGGGCCTACGACGTTGCCGTTGATGGTGATGTCCGCCGTTCTCAGCAGAATTGCGCCACCGGAGTTGAGGACGACAGGATTGATGTTCTGGTTCAGAGTGATCGAAGTGCCGTAGATCCGGATCTGGCCAGCTCCGCCTGTGGTATCGATTGTGTCATTGATGCTGACTGCGCCCGAGTGCCCCAGCATGTTTACATCACCGCCGCCGGTCGTGATGGTGGATCCTGCCGTAGATGTGAAGTCGTGACCGCCGGAAATGAAGCTGCCTCCGTCGGTGATGACGTCGGCGTTTATAGTCACATTGCCATCTGCATTGATACTTAGATTGCCGCCACCGGTATCAACTATGGCGTTGATCGTCACGTCATTGTTTGCTTGGAGAATTACAATTGTAGCATCAATTGTAGCTGGGGTTAGATCTGCGATGTTGGCGTTAACTGAGATATTGTTGTTTGCCTGGAGATAGAGCTGATGCCCTCCTGTGCCGTCGAGGTTAATTGGGTCGGCTACGGTGATGTTGCCCAATTGGGAACCACCGCCGTTAGCTGTGGTGATTATTACGTTATTGTTCTGCAGGCTCACCAGCAGGATACCAATGTCCGCGGTTGCCGTATCCGTATTGGGATTGAACTGCGTATATGGCGGCCCACCGCCGGGGATCCAGTCGCCATCGCCGGGGGGAGAGTTGGCTAGAGTGACATCGGATGGATCTATGAGGAATGTGCCGGCTTTGCCGTTTTGGGCGGATGCATCGGTTGTGCCGTAGATTTCCACGTGCTGCCGGCCTGAGACTTCGATGAACCCGCCGTCGCCGGTTTCGGAGCCGCCTCTGGCTTCGATTTTGGAACCTCTGCGGAAGAGGGCGGTGTCGGGAGAGAACACGGTGACTGTGCCGCCGTTTCCATTCGGACCGGCGTTGGCGGTTGTTACACTTGTCTCGCCAAGGGCTACTGTGTCGGAGGCGGTAATGTTTACTATGCCGCCGTTTCCTGAACTGCCGTTGGCACTGACTATTCCAAATTGTCCGACGCGGATTCCGCTCATTGTGACAGAGCCGCCGCTGTCGCCTGATGCTGAGACCGTTCCCTGGTTAATGACCATGCCTGCTGTTGCCGCATCTTGTACAACGGCTGCACTGGAGTCGGATGGAATCTGTATAGTCTCAGAGGGACTGGCTGCAACCGGTACAGTTTCAGTGTCTGATTCCGGTGCTGCTGTACCGGCAGGCTGAGTGATTGAGTCCGGCTGAGGTGCTGGTGTGGTTTGAGCCGGGCTTTCTGTGGTTGAGCGCGGGTCCACAACCTGACCGTCAACGATCAGCCTGATTGCGCCGCCAGCGGCGTTGTCGATCTCGATAGATGTTGTTGCGGCGTCCATTAGCACATTACCTGCCTTGATGACGCCGGAGTTCTCGACAGTGCTCCCGAAGAGACCTGCGCGCTCGGTGGCGGTGATCTCGCCCTGGTTAATGACCGAACCGCTGCCGCCTGAGAAGAGGAGTCTGCCGGAGAGGAAGTCCGCATCGGTTATGTCGAGTGCTGACGCAAACAGCGAGGCCACACTGATTTTTGCCGTTGATGAAAAGAGGATGCCGTTTGGATTGATGAGGTAGACGTTGCCATTGGCCAGCATGATGCCGGCGATGACGCTGCCCTGATCGCCGGTCACGCGGTTGAGAATGGCGGCCGAAGAGTCAGGCTGGATGAACTGAACGGATTCGGGGGCTCCGATACTGAAGCTGTCGAAGTTGACAATAGCCTTGTGGGACGTTTGAAGGATGGTCATTGTATCGCCCTGTCTGGAGAAGCTCACGTCGCCGCCGGTGACGTGTTCCCCCTTAGGCATGGCAAGGAGTGGTGACGCCTGGCAGAAGATTATCTGCATGGCCACGACCAGCGATACTGCCTTTTGACGTTTCGTCAATCGTCTCATCTCTGCCTCTTTTCTGAACACTTTCTAAAACTGCCCCTGTACACTCACGTGTG
The DNA here is from genome assembly GCA_037134535.1 of bacterium. Lineage (GTDB taxonomy): Bacteria > Verrucomicrobiota > Kiritimatiellia > SPBP01 > SPBP01 > JBAXKQ01. The sequence continues at coordinate 3,926 of JBAXMA010000173.1, read as the reverse complement.
CCCGTCCGGATGATTCCGATGTGGCTGTCTCAGTCAGCGGGAATCCCCAGTCGAACCTGAACTGAAAATGGCTTGTGACAGCGAATCGAACGCCTAATCCCGCACCGGCAAGCGACTGCGATGAAACACTGCCTTCTGTGTCTTCTTTCAAGCTGACGTATGCACCATCCAGAAATGCCACGAACTGAACCTGGCTTGATTCCTCACTGGTGATGTCGCCCTTGTCGTCTTGTTTGCCGGTGCCGAATAGCCGGCTGAACGGTGTAGATATGAGAGGCGTTCGCAGTTCAATGGTGCCTGAGACTCCGTCGTCACCAAGGGCTTCGCGCTCCTGGTAACCGCGGACGGAATCCATGCCGCCAGCCGCCTTCTGTTCGGCAGGGATCAAAGGGCCAGTTGCCAGCTGGCCATCTGCCTTCAGGAAGAGAATCCACTCACCGCTTCGAACTCCCTCTTTTGTTGTGTGTCCGGATAATGGCTGCAATCGCGCGGCCTGGATGCGTTCAATCACATAGTTTGCTTCAGCTTTCCTCCGTTGTGCGGCGAGTTCGGCGCTATCTGATCCACCCATGGTGCTGGCATTGAATGAGGTCTGGCTTGTCAGAAACGTCCGTCCGCCCAGACGGTCAGGTTTGCCGGAGGAGTAATTTAAAGCCACGGTCATTGGAATGAGCGTTACACGGTCTATTGTCTCCTGCGGCCCTGTGTCGCAATTCGGGTCAGAGAGCTTGCTTTCAACGGTCCGGTAAGTTGCGCTTACTGCTATGCCGAAGAGGTGTTTATTGTTCGAGATCAGATTGTATGAAAGTTGAAGGCATGTGAACCAGCCGGTTCCTATGAGATCAATCTCGGGCACTACTTCTTCAGCCGTTACATCGGAGTAACCACCGTAAACTGTCAGGGCGCCGCCGTTGCCGATGTATACCGGGCGGTAGTAGCTTGCCGCGAAGGAAAGCAGTGATCTCAGATCGGCAGATGAAAGTGTGTTGATTGTGAGTATGTCATTGTGACGGGTCAGATTGAGATGTTGCAGTGTGATCGACGATCGCCACTCGTCGGTGCTATCGGTTCCGGTGTTCTTGACTTCAAATACGCCATGAAAGGGGACGCCTTCCCTGACGTAGAATTCCATATCGGCGTATCGTCGTTCGGTTCCGGTTGACAGATCCTTACGCAGGAGTAGATTGGAGTCCATCTTCACATCAGGGTGGGCGTTCAATGAGAAGACTGCCCGGTAGAAGTCGTTGTAGTCGAACGTTTCCTCTTCTTTAAGGTTGCGAAGTTGCCGGCGCAACTGGGCCTCACTGTAGTATCTGCCGTCAAAAGGCAGCTTGTTGTCGTTTTCGTTCACACCGGTACTGGTTCCATCGAAGAAGCTCATCCGCCCGATGCGGCCCTTGTCCACATCAAAGATGATTGCCCCCTTATTGAAGTCAGCGGGAACAGCCTTGATCCTGGCAAGGTAGTATCCGGTGCCCGTACAGCGTTCCTGATATCTGGTTGCGACATCCAGTACTTGTTTTTCGGACAGAGACTTCCCGACAATTTCGGACCGGATTGCCGCGCTTATACCGAGGTGATCCAGCAGATCAGCATCTCCGCGGATGGTCAAGTTGGTGATCAGGAACGTGTCAGCGGCGGGCTCATTGATTACAGGACTCTGTACCTCCTGTTGTGGTGTTACTGCCGGTTCCAGAATTACCGCGGTGCTGCCGGTCGCTGCGTCAGTTGTTGGTTCCGATGCCGGAATAATACTGGCAGGAACCGGGATTACGGCAGGGAGTGGCGCGTTTGTCTTCCGAAGGAAAACGCGCCAGTCGGGCGAACTTGAATCATGCGCCGCTTCGACGGTTACAGGTAGAACTGCTGGTACGTGGTCCTGAGAGTTGGCGCATTGGATTATGGCACAGCATAGTAAGAGACAGATGCGGAACGAGACAAGGTCGAACACTGGTCCATTTCTCATGACGGTCCTGATCGTGTGACGCAAACTGCTCAGGTTCAATGCATCGATATAACGTGTGGCGGCGCTGGTAACTGCACCATTGCCGGACGATCCGGCTTCAGATATGCGCGAGCGCGTATGGGGATCCTACTTGCCTGCATTCTTCCCGGTCGCAGGTACCGGGATCAGTTCGTAAAGAGTGCCGGTCTTCGGATCGTATTCGTAGCTTCTGTCTCTCGACATGCTGAACTTATCCATGAGCACGCTGTTCTCCCGCGCGAGCTCATTTTCTTTCTCCTTCTCGAGCATGGCTAGCACCCGGATGGTTGTGGTTGCTATTTGCCTTGCGCCGGTCATCTGGATAAACTTGTCGGCCTTATCCTTGCTGTCCAATACCATGTGAACCTGTTTGTTATCATTGGTTGCGGCCCCAGCCCTGGCGACTGCATTAGTACCCGATGCCTGCAATGCGATATCGTAGATGGTCATTGTGTTAACATCGTAACTGTAGTTGCGATCCTTGCGCACCTTGTAGTTTGCGGCCAGATCCTTTTCAATCATTTCCAGCATGAGCTGTTTCTCGCGGAAGATACGCTTGATTATGTGAACATCCTCCGTTGTGTTTTTTCTGCCTTTTATGAGGCGCAAGAACTCAGGCTCAACGTCCTTTGCGATTTTGGCGTGGACGCGGCTGGTGAAATTGGTGCTGCGTGCCGCCGTGTTGGTGGGTGATGACTTTGGCCGGATGTAGCCAGCTGGAGTTGCATCGGAAGTTTTGGCTTTGTCGGCAGATAGTGCGGTTTGACAGTGAATAAGACAGACTGCGGAAACGATACCGGCGATGCTTATCCGCACAAGAATGTTGTTATTCATATGTGTCCTTCCAGATTGAGCTGAAACTGGAACCGAGTCACCGCAAACTGCTTCGCAACGCGACATAGATAGCAACTATGCAATTGCCCTGCAAGATTTCTTTGCGCCCTTTTCATGAACTCATCAGCCGAATGTCAGCGAACTCTCCTGGTACAGGTGCCTCAAACCGCATTGCCAGGCCAGTGACAGGATGCGAGAATGCCAGTGACGCAGCGTGCAGTGCCATTCGTCGATGCGGCCAGTACCGGTGCTGCCCTTTCTTTCCGCCATACCTTGAATCGCCCAGTACCGGATGTCCGGCATCTGCGAAGTGCACCCTGATCTGGTTACGCCGGCCTGTTTCAAGCCGTACCCGTACCCGTGTTATGTCTGATCCGAGTTTTTCGACCACATAATGAGTTACAGCCCGTTCACCTTCGCCTGGCGTTGTCGCGCATCTGCGGTGGATTGTCTTCTTATCTATCACAAGAGGTTTGTCAAATGTACCGCGATTTGTTCTCATCCGGCCCCCCACCAGTGCAATGTACTCGCGCTCCGGCTTGTGTGCGGCAAACTGCGTCCTGAGGATTTCCGCAATTGCCTCAGTTTTTGCAAAAACCAGCACGCCGGATGCACCACGGTCGAGTCGATGGACAATCGATACCCGGCTCAGGTGCTTGCGGCCCCGGCTGACATAGGCCTGGAGCAGATGGACCAGGGTGTTCTTCTCGCGGGCCGGGGTGGGTACCGTCAGCAGGTGCGCAGCCTTGTCGACAACCAGCAGGCAGTCGTCCTCGAATAGAATCTGGAATGGTCCGTTGTCGCGTGCCCGCGGTTTCTCGCGGTAGGTTCTGTGCCGGTCAAATGCAACAGTGACGCTGTCGCCTGCTGCCACACGATCGAAGTCAGACTCGCACACGGACTCGTTACGTTTAACGCAACCGTGTTGAATCATGCCCCGGACCTCAGCTCGCGATACCCCGGTAAGATCCCGTACGACACAGTCTATGCGTCCTGCATTCGCTGCGGTGACTATGGTCTTCTGAGTTGTCATTGTTGTAAGCCGGTTACCTGTTTCCTGAAAATGTCTGTGATGGCTCTGACTTGGCGGCGCCCTTCTATTTCGCAG
>JBAXMA010000172.1:0-6860 GCA_037134535.1 bacterium | reverse complement strand
GTCAGGCATCTGCCGAAAGTAAACCAGCTGGTTTACTTTCGGCAGATGCCTGACCAGCAGGCACTTTCGGTACAAGTGGCGCAGCAACTGGTTTGACCACCTTGCTTTCAATTCCGCCTATAGATTGAATTCCTACAGATGCGGCCGCCGTGGGCCCGCTCTTGATACGCACGGTGCGAACTCCGCCGGGAGCTGTTTCTGAAGTGCCAGTCTCCTGAGCCTTGACTGCAGCATCGACATCAATCCGCGAGGTATCGCTTTTCCGCTTTGCCTGAATGCCAGGCGCAGCGTCATCTGATACGGCGACCGGCTTTGCAGGAGTAATTATCAACGGCTCTACCTTCACGCCACTTGCCATATTGGGAGGTGACTTCAGGCGCACCGTCTTGACTGCGGCTCCAGCTGCATCTAGCGAAGACGGACGGGCATCATCGATGGACAACCTTGCAGTATCCTTCTTCCTGTCTGCATTTATGCCTTGAGGTGGTTGTTCCCCGGATATAACTGTGACAGTTGCCGGAGCAATTACTGGCTTAGCCGGAACCGGCACAGCAACCGGAGTGAGTGGCGCCCGGATAACCGGTCCAGATGCGGGAACTACGACTGGCGCGGCCCCAGGCAAGATCCTGCGTGCCGTCAGTTTCGGTGGAAGTACCGAGGCATTTTTTTGTGTTGTTTCCTCAGGCATACAGCATCCCAGAAATGAATCTCAGGCCTTCAAAAACCACGTACGTATCGCAACTGAACGAATGTATCTCACTCCAAGGTATCTGAAAAGATATTTCTCAGGTCCAAGGACAAACACTGCCTATACGACCATAACTTCTTTTTCCTTGGCGGCAAGCGTATCGTCGATCTTCTTAATGTAATCATCGGTGAGCTTCTGTATTTCCTTCAGCCCGAGATCGCGCTCATCTTCTGTAATCTTGCTATCCTTCTGCAATACCTTTGTGGCCTCGTTCATGTCACGCCGTACATTGCGAACCGCCACCCTGGTCTCCTCGGCCATGCGCTTGGCAACCTTGGTTATCTCGGCACGTCTTTCCTGACTCAGCTCAGGTATTGGAATTCTGATCAGCTTTCCATCACTTACCGGAGTAACGCCGACATTTGCGGCAAGAATGGCTTTCTCAATATCTTTCAGAGCATTAGGGTCATAGGAATTAATCACTATAAGTCTGGGCTCCGGTGTGCTTATGCCGGCAATCTCTCGCAACCGGGTGGGTGTTCCGTAGTAAGGAACGCTGATATTCTCCACAAGGGCAGTCGACGCCTTGCCTGTGCGAAGGGCGGAAAACTGCGTTCGCATATGATCATTGCACTTTGTCATCCTGTCTTCCGTTTCCAACAGGACATCGTCGAGGGAATTCATGCCTAGCCTCCTTGATTGCCATGCGAAACCACCGTTCCTACTGAACGGCCTTCGAGTACATCTTCAATGCTTCTCTTTCTGAAAAAGTTAAATACGACAGCAGGGATCCCGGCCTCCATGCATAGCGAAAATGCAGCAGCGTCCATTACGCCCAGACGTCTGTCCAGCGCCTCGGCATAGGTGAGTTTCTTGAACAGAATGGCTTCCGGATTCTTCCGCGGGTCAGCGGAATAGACGCCTTCCACGTTTGTGGCCTTCAGAAGTACATCGGCGCCGATCTCCGCCGCGCGCAGTGCAGCAGCCGAATCGGTTGTAAAGAAAGGGTTGCCGGTCCCGCCGGCATAAAGCACCACCCTGCCCTTCTTCAAATGCCGGACTGCCCTATCGGCGTTAACGAGTTCAGCAAACTTATCCATGCTGACGGCCGACTGGATTCTGGCCTCTATACCCATTCTCTCCAGCGCATCTTTCAGGGCCAGTGTGTTAATGACCGTTACAAGCATCCCCATGTGGTCGGCAATAACACGGTCCATTCTGCGGCTCGACACCGAACCGCCGCGAATAATATTGCCGCCGCCGATCACAACAGCGGTCTGAACCTTCATCTTCACGGCTGCACCGATCCTGCCGGCAACATAAGCAGCCGCATCGGGATCAATTCCCGAGCCTGTTTCTTTATTCAGCAGGAATTCCCCACTGAGTTTAAGCAGAATGCGCTTATACTTACAGACCGGCACCACTCTGGACACCATGAAATCAACCCCCTTGTTCTCTCCCGACTCAACCTCACCGATATCGTACGCAACCTGTGCTGATTGTCAACGTCGGGATTGCCAAATATTCCCAAAACACAAAAACATCGTACAACTTTCGATACCAGGTTACTATCCCGTCCGGTAAATTCTTACAAAGGGGAAGATATATGCCAATCTATGAGTTTTATTGTCAGGGATGCAATACAGTGTTCAACTTCTTCTCGAGAAGCATCAACACTTCCAAGCTGCCACGTTGTCCTGGATGCCACAAACCCAGACTGCAGCGTCAACTTTCGCTCTTTGCCGCAACCGGTCGGGCTAAAGAACGAAGTGGTGACGACAACCTGCACATGGATGAGTCAAAAATGGAACGGGCAATGAACATGCTCGAGAAAGAAGCGGGCAGTATCAACGAGAACGACCCGCGGCAAGCTGCTCAGTTGATGAGAAAGTTCTCTGACGTCACAGGCATGAATCTCGGCAAGAAGGCGGAAGAGGCACTGGGGCGACTGGAGTCGGGAGAAGACCCGGACAAGGTGGAGGCCGATATGGGCGACGTGCTCGACGGCAACGAAGATCCTTTTATGCTTCCTGGCGAGACGGGGACCAGAGGATCCGGGCGCAAGCCACCGCCCAAGCGTGATGAAACACTGTATGAGATGTAAAGGGATTGCGATTTCAGCTCCAAGTCGCTACTCTTAATTCAATGCGCCATATAAACAGAGCCGGTTTCCTTGAGGCACTGGAGTCCACCCGCCGGAATTTCCAGAAGAACTATTTTGCGATGTATTCCAGCCATCTTGGCGGAATTGTGACTGACCCGGTCCTGATGCAAATGCCCGTAGACGACCATGTAGTTCATCGTGGCGATGGCATCTTTGAGACATTCAAATGCCTTGATGGTCACATCTATAACATGAAAGCCCACCTTGAACGCCTCGCCGGGGCAGCAAGAAGTCTGGCCTACCTGGTCCCATGTTCCCTGGAGGAAACTGCACGCATCGTCATCGAGACTATTCGCGCAGGGGAACACCGTGACTGTCTGGTGCGCATTCTTGTATCGCGCGGCTCCGGCGGCTTCGGGGTAAACCCCTACGAATGCCCGCAGGCACAGCTTTACGTCACAGCAACCGCGCTCCCACCCTCGTTCATGAAAACACATCCGGGCGGCGCAAAGGTGGTGACCAGCGTCATTCCGATCAAACCACCATTCTTTGCCGGCATTAAAGCCTGCAACTATCTGCCTAATGTACTCATGAAGAAGGAAGCGATTGATGCTGGGGCGGATTTCGCAGTCGGCTTCGACGAGCAGGGATGTCTGGCCGAAGGCGCAACTGAAAACTTCGGCATCGTCTCGCAGGACAAACGACTGCTCTTTCCTTCTCTTGATCACATCCTTCCCGGAACAACGATGCTCCGCGTTGCCGAACTTGCAAAGGCGCTGGTTAAGGACGGCAGGCTTAGCGGAATAGCTTTCACGGCAATCCCCAGGCAGTTGGTCATCACCGCCGCCGAGTTGATTATCGCCGGCACCACTCCGGACGTCACTGCCGTTGTTGAATTTGACGGCAAACCGGTGAATAACGGCAAACCCGGCCCAATCCAGCAGGCACTCAGCGAACTACTGAACAACGACATAACTGAAAACCCGGACATTCGCACCCGGGTATTCGATGCGTTATAGCCATGGTTGGTTGTTACGTCCCTGTTTCCGGATTCTAATCCAGATTGTCTTATTGACGTGACAGGGCTTCTTCTGTAGTCTGTGGCCTCCTCATTTCGGAGAGGTGTGCAAACAAATAGAACAAGGGAGATATTCGTCATGGCAATTAAGGTCGGCATCAATGGTTTCGGGCGTATCGGTCGAATGGTTTTCCAGGCAATCTGCGATCAGGGTCTGCTGGGAAAATCTATTGACGTGGTGGCAGTTGTTGACGTGTCCACAGACGCCGATTACTTCGCATACCAGATGAAATATGACTCTATTCATGGCAAGTTCAAACACGCTGTCGCCACCGAGATCAGTGCAGCGGCTGTGGCCAAAGCTGACGCAGAAACCAAGAAGACCGGCAAGAAGGTTGAACCCGAGGCCGACACACTGGTGGTCAACGGCAACAAGATCAAGTGCATCATGGCCACGAAGACTCCGGCAGAATTGCCATGGGGCGCTCTCGGCGTCGATTACGTGATCGAGTCAACCGGGCTCTTCACGGACTCGGAAAAGGCCAAGGGCCATCGTGACGCAGGCGCCAAGAAAGTCATCATCACCGCACCGGGCAAGGGTGAAGTTAAGACTCTCGTCATGGGTGTTAATGATAAGGAATATGATTCAGCGAAGCACAACATTGTCTCGAACGCTTCCTGCACAACCAACTGCCTTGCGCCGGTGGTCCACGTCCTGCTCAAGGAAGGAATCGAGATTGTGTCAGGCTTGATGACTACGATTCACTCATATACGGCCACCCAGAAGGTTGTGGATGGTCCTTCCAAGAAGGACTGGCGCGGCGGTCGCGCAGCGGCAATCAACATCATTCCGTCAAGCACTGGCGCAGCGAAAGCCGTCGGAGAAGTGCTGCCAGCTGTCAAGGGAAAGATGACAGGCATGGCATTCAGGGTGCCAACACCGGATGTCTCAGTAGTTGACCTGACTGTCCTCACCAAGAATGACACTTCCATAATTAAGATCGACGAACTCCTGAAGAAGGCGTCTCAAACTTACTTGAAAGACATCCTTGGCGTGACGGACGAGGAGGTTGTTTCGACGGACTTCATTCACGACGCACGGTCTTCGATCTATGACTCACTTGCCACACTCCAGAACAACTTGAAGGATGAGAAGCGCCTCTTCAAGATCGTTTCCTGGTATGACAACGAGTGGGGTTACTCGATGCGTGTAGTCGATCTGGTCCAGCATATGGCCAAGGCAGACGGCGCGAAGTAGACCGGACGGATTGCAGAACATTTAATAGTGGAACGTTAAAATATTGAACGTTTCACTAATGGACCATTGCAAACTCTGCGCAAGCCCCGCACAACGCGGGGCTTGCGTATTCACTTCCGGACATTTAGCAGTTTGGAGAACTTGAATGAATAAGAAAACCATTCGTGATGTGAGCTTCAAAGGCAAACGAGTTCTGATGCGTGTTGACTTCAATCTGCCCATGAAAGACGGAACCGTCACGGACGATACACGCATCCAGGCGGCGCTTCCTACCATCCGGTACGTCCTCGAACAGGGCGCAAAGAGCCTTGTTCTTACCTCACACCTGGGCGATCCGAAGAAAGATACCGAAAAAGCGAGAGAGAAGGCCGAAAAGTCAGGAAAACCTTTCGACGAGAAGAAATATATCGACGGTCACCACAAAATGGCACCTGTCGTCGCCAGATTCGCTGAATTGCTCAAGAAGCCCGTCAATCTTGCACCAGCCTGCATGGGTCCTGAGACAGAGAAGATGGTCGCAGCGATTCCTGAAGGCGGCATACTTATGCTGGAGAATACCCGTTTTCACAAGGAAGAGACCTCCAAAGATGCAGCCGAACGTGACAAAATGGCCAAAGCATTGTCCGCTTATGGCGACGTGTTTGTAAACGACGCCTTCGGTTCAGCTCATCGCGACCATGCCTCCACGGCTAGTGTCTGCAAATTTTTCAAGGATAACGTGGCCGGATTCCTCATGGAAAAGGAACTCGATTTCCTCGGTCGCCTGCTTGCCGCGCCTGAGCGTCCCTATGTCGTTGTTCTGGGCGGGGCAAAGGTCAAGGACAAGGTCAAGACCATCATGAGCCTCCTGGACCGGGTGGACGTTCTCCTCATTGGCGGTGCGATGGCGTACGTTTTCTACCTGACCAAGGGCATCCCTATAGGTAACTCCAAGGTTGAGAGGGATGATGTCGACCTCGCCAGAAAGATCCTCGACAAAGCCGAGGTAAAGAAGGTCAAGTTACTGCTGCCAATTGATCACGTAATTGCCGACAAGTTTGATGCAGCCGCTAAAACAGAAACGGTCGATGAGCAAGGCATCCGCGACGGATGGATGGCGCTTGATATAGGTCCGAAAACAAGTGCACTATACGCCAGTGAGATCGCAAAGGCAAAAACAGTATTCTGGAACGGTCCCATGGGTTGTTTTGAAATGGCACCGTTCGCTGCCGGAACCCTGGCCATTACAAAGGCCGTCGCGGGGACCCGCTGCCTCAGCATCGTTGGCGGAGGCGACAGTGTAAAGGCCATCAACAGAAGCGGATTGGCCTCGAAGTTTTCGCACATAAGCACAGGTGGTGGCGCCAGCCTCGAGTTCCTTGAAGGCAAGGAACTGCCGGGCGTCTCAACGTTAAACAGCAAATAAATGGTCCATTGTGGCCGCAGGAGCAGAGCAAATTGAGAAAGCCTATCGTTGCCGGAAACTGGAAGATGTACAAGTCTGTAGACGAGGCGATTACGCTGGCGTCGGCAATCAAACTCGAGCTGTTGAATTTCACTGACGCGGAAGTGGTCCTGTGTCCGCCCTTCACCGCTCTTAAAGCGGTTGGCGACACACTGTCGGGCTCCTATATCAAGCTGGGTGCCCAGAACATGCACTGGGAGAAGGAGGGGGCCTATACCGGCGAGATATCTCCGGCAATGCTCCGCGGTGTATTCTGCCGCTACGTCATACTGGGGCACAGTGAGCGGCGCGCCCTCTTCCACGAGACAAATGATGCCGTAAACAAGAAGGTGAAAGCTGCTCTGGCTG
>JBAXMA010000171.1:0-6864 GCA_037134535.1 bacterium | reverse complement strand
ATATTGCTCAGGTGTGCTTCAACGCATGGCAGCCCGGTGGCCTTGATCGCATCAAGTACGCCAATGCTGGTGTGGGTTAATGATGCAGGATTGATGACGATTCCGTCAAAAACACCAATTGCCCCGCCGATCCAGCTGATCAAGTCTGCTTCGCTGTTGCTCTGCCGGAAATCTACGACGATTGTGACCTTGCTCTCCTTCGAGAGACGCTTCGAGCGGTCTTTCACCTGTGCCTCGATATCCTTGAGAGTAGCCCGACCGTAGATCTCTGGTTCGCGTTTACCTAGCAGATTAAGGCTCGGCCCATTAAGCACGAGGATGCTCATCTTGTTTTTCTTCTTCTGTGCCATGTGTTTTCCTCTCTGTGACTTGCCGCGAACCGTAATCTTCGCTTAAGAGCAGGGTATTATGCCGAGTTAGCGGCGGATTTCAAGCCAGGAGTGAATCGTTCTCAGGCGCTATCGCAGCTGGCCGGGTATCTGGCTTTCTAGCTCATTAAGGCACTTGACCACGACCCGTAATCGCGCAACTATAACAGCTGGGAATGCTATCTTTCGGGTTGTAAGACATTCGTCATGCGGCGCAAGGTCAACGGTCAGGAGAATGAAATGAACCAGAACGAGATGAGTGCGTTCAAACGAGCGGCCGGGAAAATGAAAGGTGCGCCTGTCACTGTAAGGGACAAAGTTGTTGGTGTGGTGATTGGTCTTGTGTTCATAGCGCTGTGCGCGGGGATATTGCTTAATCCGGATCTGGTCTCCGAAAACGCGACAAGCATTTCCGGATCTGGAGGCCAGTTGATGCTCCGTGTTATAGACATCATCTGGTCCAGGCCGACAGGCGCCATATCAGGAATCATCGGTTTGTTTGTCGGATGGGGCTCTATTACCAGAAAAACAGGGTAGCTATTAGCCCTGGAAGGACAGCACCGCGTCTTCCCGCTCACGGAAATATCGAGCGGTCTGACGGACCAGCTTGTCCAGTGCTGCCTTATTGGGCTTGTTGAACATTGCCGGATATGGAGCGCCACCAGGACCAAGTGGTTCCGGTGTTACATAGCAGCCCGGGCGGTTGTATCCTATGATGTACAGGGCCATGATCATAGTGTCCGCGTCGAGAGAGCCGTCACCAAGCGCACACCGGTTGCTGTCAGCGAGATGCAGGTTGATCAGGCGCCTGCCGGCATCAAGGATGGCTGAGGCAATGTGGCTTTCCTCCACCTGCATGTGGTAGACATCGCCGTTGATGTGCTGAACGCCGGGATGATCCACTGCGGCGATGTAACGTTTTGCATCGGCAATTGAGTGACAGATACTCACTTCAGCCGAACGGATTGGTTCGATGGCACCACAAATGTTATTGTCGACAAACAGGTCGGCGACAAGACGCAATGTTTGAACGGAACGATCGAATTCTGACTCATCGTACGGGGACGGACGGCCTACCGCTCCGGGCACCACGAGGACGTAACTGCCACCTACCTCAGCAGTGAACGGAACGGTGCGCTTGATATAGTCCAGTGCCGCCTGGCGTGTCCGGCCGCTGTTGGAGGACAGGTCGTTTTCTGCTGAGAACATTCCACAAACACCGGCTACTTTAATACCATTGTCTCCGAGGATCCGAGTAGTCTCTCCGGGTTCATAACCAAGGTCGGCGCCGTAATGGTTGCCGTGCAGTTCAATATACTTTATCCCGGATGATGACAGTCTCCTTGCCGAATCGGCCAGTGATTCCATTCCAAAGCCCCAGTTGCTCCAGGAGAGATTGAGCCGCTCTTTGAAACGGGCAGGGTATCGCTTCTTGAGGTCTAGAAACCTTTGCCTGATCCTGTCGTTCTTGATTTCGAAGTTCTGCTTTGCTTTCATTTATACCTTCAATTAGTGGAATTAAGTCAGACTGTACATGAGTATATCACCTGTCATCCCTCAAGTCATTCCTTCTTGTCAGGACCTTCATCCTCATCGTCAGTCAGCCAGTCCAGCGGCGCTTTGACTTGTTTGTAGAGATCGGAGACGGCGCCGGTTGCGGCGTTCCGTAAATCGTCAAGATGAGTAAACAGGTCTTCCGTTGGAAGGTCAAGTGCCAGAACGAGTTCGTCGCTTTTTCTGCTGGCTTCGCCAAGCGCAGCAGCAACTTCGTAGTTGCCTGCGAGCAGCTCGGCATACTGGCGCGTTCCGGCCCACATAGTGATGGCCTTGAATCGTATGGATGGCCACGGATGTGAACCCAGTGCGCGTTGCAGCATCAGTGATGACAGCAGAAAGCGTAAACGACGGCTGACGCCTTGTTGTCTTCTCTCTCTTACCAGGTCCTGGAATTCATCCGCCTGGTTTCCGAACTCAGTGAGAGACAGTTCGGGTCCGAGTTTGACTGAACCGCCGGCTATTCTCAGGATATAATCCTGAACTGCGGTGATATCGCCTGTGGCCAGCAGTGCAGCTCTGTCAGCTGAAAGTTCCGATTTCTTGTACCAGTCGAATAGCTTGAAGACGATGCCGAAAGAGACAACCGGACCGAGTAGTGGAATACAACCTGCCAGCTGTGAGAACACCTGATAGTTCTCTGCCATAAGCCGGTAGAAAGTGTGTTCGCACATGATATGTCCAAGTTCATGACCGATCACAGCCCGCATCGCAGTCTCTGGAAAACTGTCCACCAGTCCGGACGTGAAACTCAGATATGGTCGTTCTCCAGCGAGAGCGCAGGATCTTACCTCGGATGTCCTGTCGAGAAAAACCGTCGGAACTCTTACACTGAAACGGTCCGCAACGTCGCTCGCCATACGGTGAAGTGAAGCGCCTTGCTTGTCGCTCAATTTGGTGTTGTCGGCCAGATTGATCAGGTAAAACTCGTCTTCAACGTCTTTCTGCAGTTTTGCGAGTTGCTGCTCGATGATCTTTGTTCTGGCAATACCACTCAAAAGACTTTGCATGCCGCTCAAGTCGAGCGGATGCGCGAAGTGCTGCCTCTTCAGACCGGGCTTAAGTTTGCTGCTCATCTACTTTTCCGAAAAATATCAACGTCAGGATCTATGTTCCGTACCGATGAGTGAAAACTAGCAGAACAGCAAAGATGAACAAAGAAGAATCGTCATTGGCTCCATGCAGTTTCGCATTGTGCCGGAGTGTGATCGTGGTTAGATTCCATGCGTCCTGATCCTGATAATGTGTCTGTGGTGAATATGCGCACCAGGAGAGTCGTGAAATACTTGATTTCAGTATGTCTTGCAGTTGTCGGGTTGATGACGCCTTGCGCCTGTGCGGCGCAAAAGCCGATGGCAACAGTCGAGACTAACGTTCTATCTTTCGTCACTGCGACTAATGACGAGGCGTGCCTCGAACTTGGGGTGGATGGAGTATTCTTTCTCAGGACCGCGTTTGGCAGGTATTCGAGCGGCTCCTGGATAAAAACGAATAAGACGGTCCTGCTTTCTCATGGTTCTGGAAATCAATGTCTTACGGAAGATACTGAGTCGCTTGTCGATGAAGCCGGAGTCAGGTGGGTTAGGACCGGCCGCGAACCGGTAAGAAAGAGCGATCGTTGCAGGTCAGTGACAGTTGCTGTTCGAGATCTTGAGACAGGCAAACCTGTGAAAGAATTCTCCTATGACTATTGGATGGACACATCATCAGGCAGGGAGATGACCCGATGGGCCCGACGGAAGAAGGTATGTGAAAACGACGGTAAGGTTGTCATCGATACGCCACGGGCTTGTGATCTCACGGTCTCTATCGAATCCAGTGACTATGTGAGCGGAATAGGCAGTTGGGGAATGTTGACCATTGAAGCTGATGACGGTCCTGCTTCTCTTGAGATCGAACTAAGGCGCGGAACCACGGTGCGTGGCACCGTTGTCGATGCTCTGGACGAAAAAGCGGTCACAAATGCGCTTGTAACTGCAATTGGTGCAGTATCAGTAGATGCGGTTGCCCCTGATTCAGAGCGGGCCGTCATCACGGACCGGAACGGGAGGTTCGTTCTTCGAGGAGTTGACCCGGAACTTGGTCTGGTCGTGAGCCATCCGGCATATCTGGAGTTCAATGGGGCGCGAATTGCTGAGACTGCACGCCGCAGCATAGCGCACGAAATGTCTGCCAAAGTGGCTCTGGAAAAGGGCCGACGTGTTACTGGCCTTGTGGTGGACTCCGGGCAGAATCCGATCGCAGGGGTCATTGTTGGCGGTATCGGGCTCAGGAATGTTTTGACCGACAGAGATGGCAAATTCTCTGTTGCTCTTCCCGAAAAGAACGGTAGCAACAGTGCCCTTACCTTTACGAAGGCCGGATACAGTGCCCGCAGCCTGGCGGTTCCGATCTATGCCAGGGCTGTTGTGCTTGAGCGCGAGGTGGGCATTGAAGTGCATGGCAGTGTCGTTGATCCGGAGGGCAGGCCGGTTGAGCGCTTTGAGGTTGTGATGGGGCCAGGCAAAAATCCTGAAGTGTGGCAGTGTACGCAGACGAGCGTTGCGAACAGCAACGGCTGCTTCAGCTTGGAGTCATCCTTTACCGGTAGGAACTGGGTAGTTGTCAGCGCAAAAGGATTCGTACCGTGGGAAGGCTGGCTTGGCACAGGACGGGACGCGGTTTCGGAGAGTATTGTTCTTTCAAAAGGCTTCTCGATTCAAGGGAAGCTTGTCTTGAGTGGAGCAGCAGAGCCCGATGACTGCATTGTGGCGTTGGTACCGGCACAGTGGACGACCGGGCCACGTGAGCTTGGCCTGTCCGCTGGCGAGGCATTTCTTTCCCGGACCGTGGTTGCAGAGCATGGCGGCGTATTCCGCATCGAGCATGTAAATGAGGGCGAGTACATTCTCAAAGTCGTGGGTGACGCGGTGTCGCCGTCCGCGTTCACTGTCAGCATGCCGTTTAAGGATATTGACCTTGGTTTGATTGACTTTGAGGGTCTGGGGACAATTCGCGGCAGGGCCTGCTGGCCTGGAGTTGCCGGTGTCCATTGGGCTCTGCAGAATGTTGAAGGTGAGATCAGGGTTGCATATGATCCAGTGGGAGACATGATCAGATCATTTACGACCGATGCTGATGGTTTCCTGGTGATTTCGAACGTGCCAGCTGGCGTTGTTGCGGTCGATATCGTCAGCGCAGGAGCATCATTCACGGCGGAAGAATTTCATTCCATGCATCTGGCGCGGGTTTGCGCCGGAAAGACGACAGAGGTCAATTTCAACTATCGGGAAAATGCATCCGGAATTGGTCTGGATATTACGGTCGGAGATGGTTCGCTTGCCAATTGTTGCAGCGCTGTCGGTAGACTGGTGAAAGCTGATTCAAGAGATACCGCGAAAGTAGATCACGTTGCGGGGCCTCTTGGTGACCATGAACTATTTGTGCGACTGGTGCCAGCTTCTGATGCATTTGTCCGGATTCCTGAAATGGTAGAGTGCAGGGTATCCAGTGGATGCACATGGGTCGGGGTGGAAGATGTGCCGCCCGGCAAGTACCGGGTTGAGTTGATTGATCAGCAGGGAGCTGGCCAGTACAACGTCCTTGATACTGTGGATGTTGACATCGCGCCGTGTGCTTACGCTGAGGAAGTCGAACCGGTTTGGATGACGCTGGGAGCCGGTGCGATCAAGGGTCGTGTTGCGCTTCCGCCTGAGGAGGCGGTTGATACCATGGTTGCCGCGGTTGAGAAAGACGGAGTTATGCAACCACAGTATACAGTGTGCGATGGAGAAGGGCTGTTTGGCCTGTCGTTCCTCAAGCCGGGCACATACACTATATTCGCGTACAATGGTCATCGCGGCTGGTCGCGGCGGGATAGCCTTGTGGTCAGTAATAGCGTCTGCGATGCCGGTTCGCTCCGGTTGGTACCAGGTGCGACAGTGAAGGGTGCTCTGTTCGCGTCGTTTGAGAAGCGCGCTGGTCAGTACGAAATTGCGGCGACATCCGGCAGTGGCGTGAGCATTCCGTTCACGACACCAGTTGACGGGCGCAACGGTGAAAAGTTTTCATTCGCCAATCTGTGGCCCGGCGAATGGGTGATATCACTTTCGGGCGATGGTGAGATTCTGAGGTCAAGCAAGGTCTTTGTCACTGGATGCGGGATCAATAAAGCTGACCTGATCAGGAAGTAGACAGGTAGACGCATGTTTCATCTGGACGATTTTATATCATCATGGCCGTGGACCTTGATTGCTTGGTGTATTCACCTGATCCTGCTGGGTCTCGTGTCGGCTCACTGTCTTCAGCGGCGGCGGGAGTCAACATCGGCGCTGCTCTGGATCGTCATTGCGTGGTCCATACCCGTATTCGGAGCGGTTGTTTATCTCATTTTCGGGGTTGACCGTGTTCACGATAAGGGGTTCCAGAAACATTTGGCCGATCAGCGGCTTCTGGCCGCCCGCAAGTCCACAGTTTCACTCCAGAAACGAGTCATTGATCCTCCGGATTCTTTCTCAAAAGATATCAACCGTGCAATGGATTCGATGTTTCCGGATCACCTGCTGATGGGGGGTAATGAAATAGTTCCGCTTGTTGATGGTGACGAGGCCTTTCCGCAGATGATGGAGGCAATTCGTAAGGCTGAACACAGCATTAATCTCGTTACCTTCATTATTGATGACGATGAGGTCGGTCGGAGCATTCTTGACCTGCTTGCGGCTAAGGCGAGGGCAGGTGTAACTGTCAGGGTTCTTTATGATCGCTTCGGATCAACCTATGCCCTCTGGCGTGGGCTCTTTCGCCGGTATCGCAACATCAAAAACCTCAGTCTGATCGGCTGGACGCAGGCTAATCCTCTGAAGCGTCAGTTTCAGGTGAATCTCCGGAATCACCGCAAAATCATGGTCGTTGACGGCAAGCATGCCTTTATTGGTGGAATCAATCTGCACAATGCGCATATAAC
>JBAXMA010000170.1:0-6865 GCA_037134535.1 bacterium | reverse complement strand
GTTGACGGGGTGATTCTCAAGGATTGCAGGCGCAGCGATAATCAACTCTCTTAACAGGGCTGCCGTCTCGACGGCGACAGGCTCAATGGCTTCCGGCATGAAATCGGAGACCCTGTCACCATGATGATCGTCGGGCTTCTCCGTCTTTACACGTGTCGATAAGCCAGGATCAGAAAATACAAGAATATTCCTGTAGCTCACCCCATGATGAAATTTGATCCTGTCGGTGCCCAATTTCAGGTTTAACTCCTGAATCAACGAAGAGGCATCTGCGTCACTGACATGGCCTCCGGAAAAGTCACGCAGAATACCATCACGATCGACAGCCGTCAGATTGACGCGAAAAGCCATGTCGCCAGCCCCCAGGCTGATTCCACGCCCGGCTGCCTCAATGGGCCCCCTCCCGCAGTACTCGGTTGGCACATCACAGCCAAGCACTGACATGTTCGCCACCTCACTGCTCGTCGGGAAACCATCCAGCAATGTCGAAAGCGTGCCGGATCGGCCATGACTCGCAATAGAATCCATTGCGGGTGTATGCGCATATTGAAGAGGCGTTTTGCCGCCAAGCTCCTCAATTGGCTCGTCAGCCATCCCATCTCCAAGAAAAATGATCGTTTTGTTTCTTTTCATATCACCGTCCATGTATCTCACCGCAACATTGCAAAACGACCAGATCAGGTGACCATTCTCCTGCCCGGCCTTGATATTCTGATCTAATCTTGTCACTCACCTGCCTTCTTGTCAAGCGGCACTGATTTTAACGATTTTGCCTTTATTTACAGAAGGATCTTCAATACCCTCTCTCCCTGCCGCCTTGAACGAAAGGTCATATGAGAATATTGTCTGGAATTCAGCCATCGGGCAAACTGCACCTTGGAAACTATTTCGGGATGATGAAACCGGCTCTGGAACTTCAGAAAGAAGGCCAGGCGTTTCTGTTCATCGCCAACTACCACGCCCTGACAACGGTGGACTGCCCTGCGACGCTCCGGGCTAATACGCTGGATGTCGCCCTCGATTTCCTGGCCTGCGGCCTTGATCCCAACCGGACAGTCTTTTTCCGGCAGAGCGATGTACCGGAGGTAACCGAATTGACATGGTTGCTTTCCATTGTAACGCCAATGGGGCTGCTGGAAAGATGCCATTCGTACAAGGATAAAATTGCGAAGGGCATATCGCCCACGCACGCGCTGTTCGCATACCCTGTTTTGATGGCTGCAGACATCCTGGCCTACCAGTCCAACATTGTACCGGTCGGACAGGATCAGAAACAGCATGTCGAAGTCACGCGCGATATAGCCGTCAAATTCAACAACCAGTTTGGCACAACATTTACGATACCCGAACCATCCATAAGAGACGCCGTTGCCATTGTACCCGGCATTGACGGCCGGAAGATGTCAAAATCGTACGACAATCACATCGAGCTGTTCGGCGGGGAGAAGGAAACCCGTGCCAGAATAATGCGCATTGTCACCGACAGCACTCCTCTTGACAACCCAAAGGATCCGGACAAATGCACGGTTTATGCGCTGTACCGCCTTCTGGTCGCGCCTAAAGAGGCCGAAGTGATGGCACAGCATTACAGGGCTGGCGGATATGGATACGGCCAGGCCAAGAAAACGCTTGCCGACGCCGTAGTGGAATATTTCAGTGCGTTCAGGAAGAAGCGGGACGAACTCCGGCAGGATCCGGCTTACGTCGAGAGCATACTCAGCAAGGGCGCCGACGTCGCCCGTGCCGAAGCGCGTAAAACACTCGACAATGCACGCAAAGCAGTAGGACTCACCTGAAATGTCTGCAATAACCATTCCTGAAGAACATAAAGTGCGTCTGGAGGTATTCGAGGGACCTCTGGATCTACTTCTTTACCTCATCAAAAAGGAAGAAGTTGATATCTACGATATTCCCATCGTGACAATTTCCGACCAGTACATGGAATACCTCAATGTAATGCGCATGCTGGACCTCAATATAGCCGGTGAGTTTCTGGTCATGGCCGCCACTCTTATGCTCATCAAGAGCCGCATGCTGCTTCCGCCTGAAGAACGGCCTGTCGTCGAAGAGGAAGAGGAAGATCCCCGATGGGAACTGATAAGGCAACTCGTCGAGTATCGAAAATTCAAGGAGGCAGCTGTCTTCCTGCAGGGCAAGGAAGTCCAGCAGGAAAATATTTTCGCCCTTGGCAGCCACTCGGTAGAACTGGGACCAGATCCCGGGCTTCACATAGACGACGTAAGCATCTTCGACCTGATTTCGACTTTCAATTCTGTTCTTAAACGTCTTCCAACCGAAGATCTGAGCACGCTTTTTCTTGCAAGCTACAATGTCCCTGACAAGGTTGAAACCATTCTGACAGCTCTCGCAGGAAAGGAATCCATCTCCTTCTCAAGTATCTTCGAGCACATGGTTCACCGTCAGGAGATTGTCTGCACTTTCCTGGCAATTCTTGAACTGATACGAATGAAGCAAATCCGGGCAGCACAAGATACTCCATTCGGGGAGATCATGATCATGGGCGCCAAGGAATAACCCGCGTTACGAGGAAGAGAGGAAGGTGGTCATGACGACCGACAGCAAGATGCCTGAATTGAAAGAAATTCTCGGAGCAATGATTTTTGCCACGAGACATCCCCTTCCCGCTTCAGAAATGCGCAGAGTCCTAGTGGACGTTGCAAAGACTCAGGGCGGATATGCCTCTGCGTTTTCCGCAGTGCGCGAGTCGGATATTGTAGACACTTTGAGACTATTGAACGAGGACCTCGGCAAAACAGCCCTGGGTTTTCATGTAGTGGAAGCCGCCGGTGGATACAAACTCCAGAGCGACGAAAAATGCGGACCGTGGGTCCGTACCCTTCTCAATGCAGACAAGACACACAGACTCACTCGGCCCTCTCTGGAAACCCTGGCGATCGTAGCATATCGCCAGCCAATTACGCGCGTCGAAATCGAGGCTGTCCGGGGAGTAAATGTCGACCACCTCATCGCATCCCTGATGGAAATGGAACTCGTGCGCATGGTCGGCCGCAGTAATGCACCTGGACGACCAATGCTGTTCGGCACAACGAAAAAGTTTCTCGAACACTTCGGGCTCCAAAGCATTGAGGCTTTGCCTGGTATAGAGGAACTCGCCCGGGTCGAAAAGGCCCGTGCAGAAGCCACTCCTGCTCCAGAAGCTGCACAAAATGAAGCGGTTCAACTGGCCAAGGCAGAACCTGTGCTTAAGAAGAAAACCAAGAACACCAAGGCTGCCATAGAACAACTGGCGAAGGATGCACCTGAAACTGAAGACAAGGCTCCCGAAGTTATTAACGATGTCGCCATTGACAAAACTGACGCGGCTACTGCTGACGCTGCCGACGCTGCCGACGCCGACGATACTGCCGACGCCGACGATACTGCCGATGACGACGACGATACTGCCGATGACGACGATGATGATGCCGACGACGATGATGATGCCGACGACGATGATGATGCCGACGATGACGACGATGATGACGACGATGATGACGACGATGATGACGACGATGATGACGACGATGATGACGATGATGATGATGCCGATGATGATGCCGACGATGATGCCGACAATGCCGACGATGATGACGACGATGACGACGACGATAAAAAGAAATAGCTGAGCGGTGAGGATACAAATGACTCTCGATGAACTCCGGAAGCAAATAAACGATATTGATCAGAAACTTGTCGCATTGCTGAACGAGAGAACCCGGGCCGCCGTTGATATCGGGAAGATTAAGGACAGACAAGGACTTGAGCCTTATGACCCCGGTCGCGAGAAGAAAGTACTTGAACGGGTCGAGAAACTGAGCAAAGGGCCATTGGACGGCTCTGCTTTGAGAGCCATCTACCGAGAAATAATGTCATCTGCTCTCGCCATCGAAAAACAAGTCAAGGTCGCATACCTGGGACCGGCGGCCACGTTCACCCACGGCGCAGCGAGGAGCAGGTTCGGCACAAGTGTTGAATACGTTGCTTTCGAGACTGTCTCCGACATCTTCAAGGCGGTCGAGCATAAGTCGGTCAATTATGGCGTCGTCCCGGTCGAGAATTCTATCCAGGGCCCCGAGGCGCCAACTCTCGACTGTTTTGTCAATACCACCCTTAAAATATACGCAGAGATAGTCTACCCGGTCTCCTTCTGTCTCATGTCGCGTTCGCCTCGCGAAAGAATCAAACGGATATATAGTCATCCTCAGGGATTCGGCCAATGCCGCCGCTGGCTGCAAATGGAAATGCCGGGGGTTGAGCAGGTTCCGACAACCAGCACCGCCAGAGCTGCGGAACTTGCGGCAGTGGAAAAGGGGGTGGCAGCCCTCTCAAGTCCGCTCGCCGCAGAGATTTACAAGCTCAACATACTTGCTGCCAACGTCCACGATGTCGCCGGCAACGAGACACGGTTCATGGTCATTGCCAAGGCGTCCGTTAAGGCCACCGGAAACGACAAGACCTCAGTGATCTTTGCCGTCCGGCACACCGCGGGCAGTCTTTACAAGGCGCTTCAGTCATTCAGAAAGTACGGATTGAATATGACAAAGATTGAGTCCCGCCCGAGCCGGTCTAAAGCATGGGAATATCACTTCTTCGTGGACCTGGACGGACACACAGATGACAAGAAGATGGCAAAAGCACTGAAAGACCTGTCCGCACACTGCTCTTTTCTGACCGTGCTTGGATCCTACCCGAAGGCGCTGTGAACATGAGCAATATCTCAATCATCGCAAGAAAGGGAATCGACGGTCTGTCGGTCTACGAACCAGGCAGGCCTATCGAGGAGGTCGCCCGCGATCTCGGGTTCAATGATCCCGATGACATCATCAAGCTTGCATCCAACGAGAATGCCCTTGGACCTTCCCCGCTCGCCGTCAAGGCGATGCGTAATGAAATCCGCCGGATGCATCGTTACCCCGATGGTGGCGCATTTAGCCTGACCGCAGCACTGGCAAAGAAACTTGGAGTAGACCCCGAGTGTATTATTTTCGGCAACGGCAGTAACGAGTTGATCGAATTCATTGGCAAGGTGTTTCTCGAACCGGGGACCAACATCGTCATGGCCGACTGCGCATTCGTCGTCTACAAGCTCGTTGCTGACCTTTGCCGCGCAACCACAATAGCCGTGCCAATGCGCGGACTGACCCACGACCTGGATGCCATGCTGGCCGCCATCACACCTGAGACGAGGATCGTCTTCATCGGTAACCCTAACAACCCGACCGGAACAATGGTGACAAATCGGGCCCTCGACCGTTTCATGGACCGCGTCCCGGAACACGTGGTCGTGGTCCTTGACGAGGCATATGTGGAATTACTTTCCCCGGCAAAACAGCCCGACAGCCTTCGATATATCAGAGAAGACCGGAATGCTATCATCCTCCGGACATTCTCGAAAACCTATGGACTTGCCGGCCTGAGAATAGGATACGGCATCGCCTCCAGGGAATGCATAAGATTGCTCCACAGGGTAAGACAACCGTTCAACGTCAACGCGATGGCGCAGGCGGCGGCCATTGCTGCTCTTGATGACAACTCGCACGTTGCCAGAACACGCCGCATGGTGCAAACTGGCCTGAAGTATTTTGAGAAGGCGTTCATTCGCAGAGACCTGCCCTTTATTCCATCCGTGGTCAACTTCATACTGGTCAGGACAGGAGCAGGCAGAGCTGTGTTCAATGCACTGCTTAAGGAAGGTGTGATCGTACGCCCCATGGACGCTTACGGACTGCCCGATTACATCCGGATTACCGTTGGAACAAGAGAGGAGAACGAACGTTGCATAAAAACTCTCACAAAGGTACTAAAACAGCTGCCTTAGCCCGGATTTCCCGCAAATCGGAACAAGTTGCGGCGAAGAGGCAACGCATAGCGATCATCGGGCTGGGACTGATGGGCGGATCCCTTGGTCTTGCACTCAAAAGACAACGAACTGCACCGGTCGTGTGCGGCTTTGCGAGACGGGCAGAGACTAGAAAGCTTGCCATTAAGATCGGCGCCGTCGATCAGGTGTTCGACACTCCGCAGGAGGCTGTTGTGTCAGCGGACATCGTCGTCATCTGCACTCCGGTATTGTCTATTGCCACCCTGTCAAAGAAATGTGCTCCGTTTCTGCCGTCCGATGCCGTTGTGACCGATGTCGGGAGCACAAAGCGGCACCTGGTTTCGCAGATGTCTTCCCTGCGTATACCGTTTATCGGAAGCCATCCCATAGCCGGCTCGGAGCAGAGCGGGCTCGAAGCTGCTCGCGCCAACCTTTATGATGGTACTGTGGTAATCGTTACGCCGCCTGCAGGATCCGACTGCCGTCTGATCGAACGCATCTCCACCCTGTGGCAATCTGCCGGTGCAAGACCAATTACCATGCCGGCCAGCGAACATGATTCACTGATTGCCGCCACGAGCCACTTGCCGCATCTCCTGGCCGCCTTGCTCGTCAAGCATGTCGCCGAGTTCGATAGCAACATGACTGCGAGCTTATGCGGCAGTGGGTTTCGTGATACCACGCGTATAGCCAGCGGATCCCCCGGCATGTGGCACGATATTCTCATCACCAACGCATCAGCAATTTCCGTGGAATTAAAGAGATTCAGAAACCTGCTGAACACATGTCTCAAGATGATCGAGAGAGACGATTTCGCACAACTTCGCAGGCTTCTTACGAAATCACAGCTGCAACGGCGCGACATCATAGCCGCACGGCGTTAATGTACCTATGAACGATAATCTGGTTATAGCAATAGATGGACCGTCAGCTTCAGGCAAGTCTACTGTCGCACGGAGAGTTGCCGAAGTGTTGGGCTATGTCCACGTGGATTCCGGGGCACTGTACCGAGGTATCACATGG
>JBAXMA010000169.1:0-6869 GCA_037134535.1 bacterium | reverse complement strand
GGGAATATTCGTGCAGTTCGACAACGTTGTTTCCACCTCGCGCCAGAAGGTGCCGTTCGGTATTGCTCAGATCGGCAAGGCATTCCGCAATGAAATCAATCCCCGGAACTACACCTTCCGCTCGCGCGAGTTCGAGCAGATGGAACTGGAGTTCTTTATAAAACCCGGAACAGATCAGGAGTGGCACGATTACTGGGTAAACGAGCGCATCAAGTGGTACGAGACCATCGGACTGCCGGCTGAAAGTATCACAAAATACGTATACGGCAAGGCCGAGCTCGCCCACTATGCCAGCGCGTGCGTCGACATCATGTACGCCTTCCCGTTCGGGATTCAGGAACTTGAGGGAATTGCGGCCCGCGGCGATTTCGATCTCAAGCGCCATCAGGAATTCAGCGGCAAGTCGATGGAGTACTTCAACCAGGAAACAAACGAGAAGTTCATTCCTCACGTCGTCGAACCATCTGCAGGTGTCGACCGCATCGCTCTGGCAGTGCTATGCAATGCCTATTGTGAAGAGTGGGTCCCGAACAAGGGTGGCCCGGTACTGGAAGCCGAGGATGGCAAGCCGGTACCAGAAGGGCACGAACTGCGAACCGTCATGCGTTTCGCTCCGTGCGTCGCTCCGATCAAGGCCGCAGTATTCCCTCTGATGAAGAATAAGCCCGAGCTTGTGGCAACAGCGCGTGAGATATTCGAAATGCTGCGAAAGCACTGGGCCTGCTTCTATGACCAGACCGGCGCAATCGGCCGCCGTTACCGGCGTCAGGACGAGGTCGGTACGCCATTCTGCATCACCGTCGACTTCCAGACTCTGGAAGACAAGACCGTCACCATCCGTGAGCGTGACTCCATGCAGCAGGAGCGTCTACCAATCGCCGCGCTGATGGAAAGACTGCAAAAGGCACTGGGATAGTGGCAAGTCCGTACCATTGACAATCCAAATGGCATTTGGTATCGTCAATGGCATGAATATGGAAGTGAATATAGACAGGGCGGGCAGAGTAGTTCTACCACAGGGCATCCGGCGCATGTTTAATATCGTCGCCGGAGATCGTTTGGGGCTCGAAGTCGTGTCCAACGGGATTCTTCTGCACTCCCCTGCCCGCCAGTCGCCCCTCACAGAAGAAGATGGTCTACTGGTTCATGAGGGTACAGCGACTGGAGACCTTTCGCAAGCCGTGGAACTGGCGAGGGACGACCGGGACGCGAACGTGCTGGGTTTACGGCGATGATAGTGTTCTGTGACACGTCCGTATTGGTGGCGGCATGTATACGCAAGCATCCGCATTACGAGCGGGCGCGACCCGTTCTGGAAGCTATAGTCACCGGTCAGGACAAGGGGATGATCTCATCGCATAGCCTGGCGGAGGCTTATTCCGCATTGACCCAGGTGCCAGTCACGCCGAGGATTCTGCCTTCCCAGGCAATGTCAATAGTCACAACGAATATCCGACGCCATTTCGAACTGGTCGCTGTAACGGCGGAGATGTATGACCTGGCAATCAAGTCCTGTACCGACTGTGGTCTCATCGGTGGCAAGGTATACGATGCTTTACTCCTCGAGTGTGCGCGCCGATCCAACGCTGATCGCATCTACACGTTCAACCTGAAGGATTTCCGCCAGCTTGCGCCCGATCTCGCCGTCCGCATATCCGCTCCATGACAGCGATGGCGAGGGGTTCCAGCTCCCAGTCAACGAAACTCAGGGCGGTCAGAAATCTCTTCGTTGCGGCTGCTTCTTCCATTTGGACATGGGATGAGAAGCCCCGCATTCAGGGCACAGCGTGCTCAGGAATAGTGTGCCGCAATTGGGACAGGTGGCATTGGTTTGAAACGTATCGAAGCTGGTCTGACACCTGTTGCACTGCCAGTTTGTTCCGACCAGCGGCGGCTCACCGCAACCGGGGCAGGTGAATTCCTCCCGGTGCGGCAATTTATCTATCTTCGCCATAGCAAGTGCACTCACCAGACCTCTCCAACAGCTCATAAGAATGAAGATAAGTATGATACCGAACCAGATGGATCCCCCAACTCCAGAGGATCTTCCGGCAAGAATCGGTCCGAGCACCATGAGAATCAACAAACCAACGCCAACGAATCCAATGATGGCAGTGACAAGCAGACTCTTCGCACGTCCGAGAGGAAACCAGAGCAATGACCTGAGAATCTGACCGCCATCCAGTGGATAGACCGGAATCAGATTGAAGATGAGCAGCCCGAAATTGATTCTGTAGACCATCTCCAAAAGCCGAAGTATATCCGGATGGGCCACTCCCGCACCTGAATCTCTCAATAACGTCCCGGACACAATCAAAACAGGCACCATAAATGCATTAACCAGCGGCCCGGCAACAATACTCCACAGGACGGGACCGGGGCGTTCCGGCGGTTTTACGAAAGCCACGCCGCCAAGCGGCCATAGCAGGATACGATCCGCATTACCGCCCACAGAACGGCAGGCTAGCGAGTGTCCAAACTCATGAAGCAATACCAATCCAAACAATGCCAGATATTCAACGACATTGAACAGGAATGAACCGTATTGTCCGGCCCGGTACTGGATTTGATATGCAGCAACAAGCAGCCAGGACCAGTGTATGAAGACTGTTATTCCCGCAACCCGCAATATCGGAAACGCTCCCTGAATCGCTGGACTTCCATCTTCGCTGTAATTCTGCCCCAAGCTCACATTCACTCCTTGATAGCTTCCATCCGGAATAGTTTTAACCTGTGAGCCGATAATCCTATTATACTGATACTCTGTCAAACTCTCTGTGGCTGAGAAGAACGTTCAAGGCGCATCGGGTCTACTTCCTCTTCCCCCGTTCCCGTTCCGGCTTCGCGTGCTCACTCCCTGTCTTCTCCACAACTCTGAACGGCACCGCAGGCAGCAGAGCAGTCACTTTCTCCTTCTTTATCTTGATAACAATATTGGTTAAGGCCACCGATTCTGAATTCGTTGTCACTGATACAACAGGCTGAGCTATCACAGCATTTGTTGACTCCGCATCCTTCTTCTCAAGCCACATGATACCGGTGAGAATCAGGTTGCCCTGGAGACCGGCGGCAACACTGCTCTCGGTCCGCACGGTCACGAGCGCCGAATCCTTGTCCGCTGGTATCCCGGCTTTCCTGAGCGTAATGCCCTTCGGCTGATCCTCAAGCTGCAGTTTTATAGAAGAATCGAACCCGGGCTGGCGGGCAACCTTTACTTTGAACGACACCTCTTTCCCAACCTGCAGTTCCAGGTAACCCTTTGACAGTGGCTCGGGCATGATCCGGAATGGCGTTGATGTGCTCCCCACTGTCATCAGGCAGTCATTCGCAGGAACCAGGTGCTGGTAGATAAACGCCTGCATCATATCGTCCGATGGCACTACCGGACGTGAGATCGTCTTGCCGTCGATCACTGCGGTACCGCGCAGTCGCGGACAAAACACATCCTGTGAAGCGTTCTCAGGTGCAGAGATGGTCACACATACCTTGTTCGTGCCTCCCGGTATTACCGCTCCGTCAACTATGCACCCAGGCGCCGAGTCGGAATCAAGAACAAGCCTGATCTCACCCGTGAAGCCGCACCTCCGGATAGCGTGAACTGTCAGCAGTAATGAACCTCCCTTCAAAACACCCAGCGACGACGGTGTCGCGCGCAAGGCAAAATCAGGCACCGGCGCGCCCACGCTCAGCCTGTAGGCATATTCCGCGCCGCCCTTCCCCTGCGAATCAAATAGTCGCACTGTATACGCTCCGTCTTCAGGCAGATCACACACCAGTTCAGAGTCAGGTTGGTGCGTTAGCAGCCCTTCTGCCCTGTCCTTGACATCGTCGTTCTCACACAACCTGTCACCATGCGCATTCGAAATGACAACGCATGAATCGAGCGGCGAACCAAGACGCCTCGCATGTACTTCAAGGGAGACGCGTTCTCCTTTCTTTCCTTTAAAGTGATAGAAGTCGCTCTCACCCTGCACGCTAATCCGGCCATTGACAACAACAGGCAGGACCAGCAGCTGGCCATCGCCCTTCCCTGTCGCGGTATCGTCTTCCATAACTTCCGGCAAGTTGCCCACTGCGAACTGGACCGGCGTTGAGATCAGACCTTCCCTGATCACGGAGACCGGCGTAACACATGGCACATCCCGGTTTACATTCACAAGAGTGGTATTGTCGGGCAGGTTTCTTCCAGTCAGCTTTACGGCGAATGGCTGATTACCCCGCTGCGCACCAAGTGGAAAAATACTCGTTATGAACGGCAGTTCGCCAATTCTAATGCGATATACGAAGTCAGCCCGCCCCCTGGAAATGGAATCCCGGATCGCCAGTCGGTACTCGCCGTTCGTGGGAACATCATAGAACATGACAGGATCAGGGTTAAATCTATAGTCGTCTACGAACGCGACTTCGCGATTCTGGGCATCGTAAAGGGTTAGCGTTGGTTGGAACCAACCGGGCACGGCATCGGCCAGATATGGAACCAGATGGCGAGCAGCAACTTCCATTACAAGGTGCTGGCCCTGCCGCGCGACAAACTTAAACATATCGACATCACTGCCTGACAAAATCTGGCCGTTAACCACCACCGGTAGATCGGGCAGTTCACAGGCCTTGATGTGCTTGTCATTGGGTTCAATCTCGCGGATCTCCGGCAACTGCCCTATCTGGAGCATCAGTGGATTCGAAGGCCCGTCCGGTGTAAGCAGGCGGATCTCACGGTCTCCGGGCACTGCATGCGGCAGAACTGTGATCTTCACGGTCACAATTTCATCGATGACTGCCTGATTCTTCTTCTTTTTCTTCTTATTGTCAGGATCTTTTCCCACCGATGGATCTCTGGAATCAATAACCTCAGCGGTCACTCCCGAACCGGACACAATTGCTGCAGTCGTGCCGTAGATGTACTCGCCACCAAGTTTGACTTCAAATGTTGTTCCCTGCTGCCCACCCGCCGGATAGACATAGCCGATATAAACGCGCCGTTCCGGCTCACCGAAAGCGGTCAGAGCGGAAACGAGCAAGACTGACACAAGGGAAACTACAAGATCTATCCTTCTCCCAACCGTATCCATCTACATGATCTCCGTCAGCAACCCACCGGTTTCCTTCGCAGGTATCTCTCCAGCTGTGAACGGTGACACGAAAACGCTTTCGCCCTGTGGTGTAGTCAACTTCGCATCGGGCGAGATCCCAAGCAGCCCGTACATGCTGCAAAGCAGATCCCAGGGATAAACGGGGCGTTCGGCCACTGTTTCGCCGTGTTCATCTGTCTTTCCGACAACGGTGCCACCTTTGAAGCCTCCTCCTGCCACCAGCGCAGAGAATGCCTTCCCGTAATGGCCACGACCACCATTCCATGGTGCTTCCCACTGGACCTTTGGTGTGCGTCCAAATTCACCACTGACCCAGACAATAGTGCTGTCCAACAGTTTCTGATCCGAAAGATCCTGCAGAAGTGCCGACACCCCTTTGTCAAGTTCGGGCAATTTCCTGCCCATGGTCTGAAAATGCTGTTTGTGAGTGTCCCAACCGCCGTGGTTGATCGTAACGAAAGGTACACCTCGCGCCACCAACCTGCGGGCCAGCAGACAGGACTGACCAAATGTGGTGCGACCGTAACGATCCCGCACATCACTCTTTTCCTCGCTGAGGACAAACGCTTTCCCTGCATCACCGAGGATCATCTCATAGGCCTGTTCTCTACTTGAGTCCAGTGAGCTCACCAACGGATCGTTAGAGCTCTCTTTCCCGAAGCGATCCAGTTCACCAAGGAGTGTCCGCCGGTCCCGTTGCCTATCGTCAGTAATATTGTCCGCCACGATGCCATCTACAACGAACGGATCCTTGACGGGATCACCGCCCGTTGAAAACGGTTTATACCTGGACGGCAGAAAACCAGCCTCCGAGAACCGCCCCTGGGGCCTGGTAACAGTGATGTATGGCGGCAGTATGCCCTTATAGCCGCCATTGTATCCCTTGAAATGGGAGACGACTGCTCCAATTCCGGGATAAACTAGAGTGCCACCGGATTTTCTGCCGGTCTGGACCATATAAGCCGCTGTCTCGTGGCCGTTGTTGCCATGTGTCATACCCCGGAGCAGAGAGTACTTATCAGCCATCTTTGAAAGCAGCGGCAGCAGCTGGCCGATCTGGATACCGTCCGCATTGGTAGCTAGCGGCTTGTTGTACTGTCCGCAATAGTCACGCCCCGCGCCCGGCTTGGGGTCGAACGTGTCCAGGTGCGATAGACCGCCCCACAACCAGATCTGGATAACAGCTTTTGCCTTCTGTCTGATGGGCGGTGGCACTGGTATTGCCGGAACAGCCTCTACCGCCCGGACACGAAGTCGTCCGGCAAGCATCAGTCCGGCAGCCCCCAGCCCGCAGCCGATGAACCGCCTGCGCGTGACAGCAGAATAATCATCGCTAACCTGTGTTGTGTAATTCATTGCTCTTCAGTCCATTCCTAGTGTCTCAGGACAAACTCCTTCGTATTGATCAACGCCCATGCCAGGTCACATGCAGACTCCGCCGGCTTGCGCTTTGACGACTCAAGGTAGGCAATGGCAACAGCCATCTCTTTATCAGCCGGGAAACGGGTAAGAATCCGCAGGTACAGGTTCTCCACAAGGTTTGAGTTAACGGATTTGACAGTTTCCTCGGGCGTAAGCCGTTTGCCCTTTGCGCCTGACTTGGATGAACCAGAGGCCAGTCTTTTCAGCTCTGCGCTGTTCTCGATCTTCTTCTGGATATGCCCTGAATTCAGCATGTGCTGTGCCTGGAAGACCGATGGAGATGCTGTCCGTTCTGACTCGAACGATGTATTACGGGCGGGGCGGCCAAACAGCTCCAGGAATGGCGACTCCATGCTG
>JBAXMA010000168.1:0-6905 GCA_037134535.1 bacterium | reverse complement strand
GTCCTGCCATGAGCAACTGCCTGATCACGTTCATCTTGTCTCCATGCTGGTGAAAAATAGACCTCACTCACTGTCTCCGGAACGATACTGACAAATCAATGCAATATGTTCCTGGTGGCACCGAAAGAGATCGGATCAAAACCAAAGGATAACTGTTAAGAGTTCTGAGGGACGTGAATAGCAAGCGACCCGACTTTTGTGGCAGTTTATTGTTCGAACTAACATATCGTATGGTCAGCAGAACTTATTATCGAGCTACGCACCCTTGTTGCCACCAATGGCTGAGCTGTGATCAGACGAGCGAGACGAAGCCGGGATCAAATGACATCAGTGAGACATTGTGGCGCACTTGCTCTTTGCCTGGAACGAGTACTACCGTCACAAGACCTGTTATTGCAATGAGTTGTGCCGCCACTCACTCAGTCTATCAATTATGGCATGTATTGTGCTACAAGTCATACAGCACATATTAAAGTGGGGGTATAGAACATGGATCTCAATAAGTTCACTGTTAAAGCTCAGGAAGCAATGCAGGAAGCTCAGACGCTTGCAGTGAGGCACAATCATCAGCAGGTTGACGGGGAACATCTATTGATGGCCCTGATCGAGCAGACGGACGGCTTGACGCCGCGGTTGTTTGAGCGAATGGGAGTGTCGCTCCCTGACACAAGAGCGCGGGTCGAGAAGGCACTCGAAGCTATTCCACGGGTGACGGGTTCCGGGACCCAGAATGGAAATATCGCTATCACGCAGCGTCTTCATGCCACACTGATCAAGGCTGGTGACGAGGCGGCGAGACTGAAGGATGATTTTGTCTCGGTTGAACATCTTCTGCTGGCTCTCTCGGAAATCCCTTCCAATTCGGTGTCAGCCCGCATCTTGAAGGATCTAGGTGTTGACAAGGATAAGCTCCTGACCGTGTTGGCCTCGGTTCGTGGCAATCAGCGAGTGACGAGTCCCACGCCGGAGGGTTCATACGAAGCTCTCCAGAAATACGGGACTGACCTGGTGGCGATGGCACAGCAGGGCAAACTTGATCCCGTCATAGGGCGAGACACGGAAATCCGCAGCGTAATGCGTATCCTGTCGAGAAAGACAAAGAATAACCCTGTGCTGATCGGTGAGCCCGGTGTTGGCAAGACAGCGATTGTCGAGGGTCTTGCCCATCGCATCGTTAGAGGCGACGTGCCGGAAGGCCTGAAGAACAGATCGATCTTCTCTCTGGATATGACTGCGCTGATGGCTGGCGCAAAATTCCGCGGGGAGTTCGAGGAACGGCTCAAGGCGGTACTGAACGAGATCAAGTCGGCAGAGGGCAGGATCATTCTCTTCATTGATGAAGTGCACAACATCGTTGGCGCAGGTCGGACTGAAGGTTCCACTGATGCCGGTAATATGCTCAAGCCCATGCTGGCCCGCGGCGAACTCCATTGCATCGGGGCCACAACGCTCGATGAGTATCGCAAGTATATCGAGAAAGATTCAGCGCTGGAGAGGCGATTCCAGCCTGTCGTTGTCGACGCGCCGGGCGTCGAAGACACGATCTCCATTCTTCGCGGTCTGCGGGAACGGTTCGAGGTACACCATGGCGTCCGGATGCAGGACGCGGCACTTGTCGCGGCGGCAGTGCTGTCGGACCGGTACATCAGCGACAGGTTTCTTCCTGATAAGGCGATTGACCTGATGGATGAAGCTTGCGCCTCGATCCGAACTGAGATGGATTCCATGCCGGCTGAGCTGGATGGCATCACGCGCAAGGTCATGCGTCTGGAAATCGAGGAGACGGCCCTGAAAAAGGAAAAAGACGCGGCCAGCAAGGATCGCCTGAAGACCCTCCGCAAGGAACTGGCTGACCTGAAGGTCGGATCCGATGTGATGAGAGCGCAATGGGAGTCTGAAAAGAAGGCAATCTCAGAGGTGCGTGAGCTCCGTGAGAAGATCGAAAAGGTGCGATTGGACAGCGAAAAGGCGGAGCGCAACTATGAACTTGAGCGTGTCGCCGAACTGCGGCACGGCATCCTGCCCGGCTTGGAAAAGAAACTGGCGGCTGCACAGAAGGCCATCAGTGCTAAGGAGAAAGTTCTGCTGCGGGAGGAAGTTACCGAGGAAGAGATAGCCGACGTGGTGGCACGGTGGACGGGCATTCCGGTCAAGCGTCTGCTCGCGGGCGAGCGAGAGAAGCTGCTCAATCTCGACCAGATACTTCATGAGCGCGTGATCGGTCAGGACGAGGCAGTTCAGGCGGTCACAGATGCCGTGATACGGGCCAGGGCCGGGATTATCAGCCCGCGCCGGCCGATCGGTTCGTTCATCTTTCTGGGCCCGACAGGTGTAGGCAAGACAGAGCTTTCACGGGCTTTGGCCGCCGCACTTTTCGATTCCGAGGATAATATTGTGCGGATTGACATGAGCGAGTACATGGAGAAGCACACTGTTTCGCGCCTGATCGGCGCACCTCCAGGATACGTTGGCTATGAAGAGGGCGGGCAGCTGACTGAGGCCGTCCGGAGGAAACCGTATTCGGTGGTGCTCTTTGATGAGATCGAGAAGGCCCATCCGGATGTCTTCAATGTACTCCTGCAGTTGATGGATGATGGACGCCTCACCGACGCACAGGGACGGACCGTGAACTTTAAGAACACGATTGTTATTATGACCAGTAATATCGGGTCACCTGGTCTTCTGGAAGGCATTGATCGCGAAGGACACATTCGTGACGATGTCAGGCAGGGAGTGATGAACGAACTCCGTTTACGGTTCCGGCCGGAGTTTCTGAACCGTGTTGATGAGATCATTCTCTTCAAGCCGCTCACCCAGGCAGAAATCAGCAAGATCGTTGAGCTGAATCTGGCGGAACTCACTACCCGCCTGAAAGAGCAGGGGATCAAGCTTGATGTTGAGCGTCAGGCCGTTGAACTGATCGCCAGCGAGGGTTACGATCCGGTCTACGGTGCCAGGCCGCTGAAGCGTTTCATCCGCCAGGAAGTGGAAACGCCGGTTGCGCGCAGGATTATTGCCGGCAACATAGGCAACAAAGGTGAAGTTCACGTTGGTGTGAAGGCTGGTAAACTAGTGGTTGACGCAGGCTGACGGGCGCATTCAGCGGATCTTGATCAGCAGCACGAAGAGCAGTGGCGTTAGAAAAGCCTGAATCAGGACGAATCGCATCAGCACCTGTGCATTGCTCCAGTGCATGTTTCGGCGGCAGTGGTCATGCAATGGAAAGCGGATTGCATGCAGGGCCCGCACGATAACGTGTTGCTCGGCGAGTGTCTCGGGAGTGGCTTTTGCCGGTGGCGTTATGTCGAACCCGACCCGTTTGAGCAGGCGCAGCAGGATCAGCTTGAGCAGGCCGGTACCGCCGTTGACCAGCACTACCGGAGAGACCACGAAGATCAGAAATGGATTACCGGCCACCAATACCGCCACGCCTACCAGAAGACCCAGCATGCGGGACCCTGCGTCGCCCATTAGAACCCGGCTCGGTTCCG
The DNA here is from genome assembly GCA_037134535.1 of bacterium. Classification (GTDB taxonomy): domain Bacteria; phylum Verrucomicrobiota; class Kiritimatiellia; order SPBP01; family SPBP01; genus JBAXKQ01. The sequence continues at coordinate 3,414 of JBAXMA010000168.1, read as the reverse complement.
CGTTGTGCCATAAATACCCTGCGATCGCTCCGGCAACCGTGGCCACGAGAATGGCCCAGCGCGCGCCATCAGGATTGTGGGGCAGGAGCAGGTAGTTGGCGAGAGGACGATAGCCGATCACGCCGTAGAGCAGGGCAGACAGGGCAAAGAGCGAAACAAGGGTCAGCGATCCAGCCAATCCATCGACGCCGTCTGAACAGTTGGTGGCATTCATCGTGAACCAGAGCAGGCTGACCGCAAGCGGAACATAAACCCAGAGCGGTACAGTCACAGCGGCCTTGTAGATAGGCATCCACATCTTCACCGGTGCGCACCGGCTCAGGCAGAGTGCTGCCACCACTGCAACCAGTAGATCTAGTCCACCTTTACGCCACTCTCCCCACGGCAGTGAACTTTTGTCGTCGAGATAACCAAACCCCATGGCGATGTAGAGACATGCCAGGACTCCAAGTTGCCATCCGTCCAGGGGTGTTACCAGCAGAATCACGGGCAGGATTATGAGTGCCATTAACCAGCCAGCGCCGGTAGGTTTGCCGACGGAACGTGCACCACCGTCAGCGGCGAGGATCTTGCCACGATCGCCGGGTAGTCTGTCCCACAAGCGCGGCAGCAGGCGCCAGATCAGGATCCATGCGGCCATGGTTCCGATCGCAAGCAATATCAGGTGCGAACTCAGCAGACGCAGAGGTCCCCACAGGTTGCTCCATTCCGTCCCAATCCAGTACAACATGTCAGACCTCATTATAAAAAATGTACGACTTCATGAAATACAGAAGCCGAAATTACCGGCGCCGCTTCGGGGCGCTGGTGTTGTCATGGCGTACGGTAGAAAAAGCGGCGGCAGAATGCAATGCCGTCGTGAGGAAACATAACGCACAACGACACCTGCCGACTTCGTGAAGGAATTCGATGCTCTGACCGCCCGCATCGTCCGCCTGAACATTATGGAAGCGACCGATCCGGCCATTAGCGAATTCCAGCCCTTTGCACCGTAGAAGTGAGGAGAGTGTATTTCACTGTTATTCCTGAGTTGTGGTCACACCAAGGTTAGCAGTTACCGGATAACAAGCGAGAATCAGCCGCGGATATCAACTTGCTTTGATATTTCCAGGTCAACTAGTGGACGCAATATGTCGGCAAACTCCGGGATGTCGGTGATGGTAATTCCTCGTCTGAACACGTCGAAATACGCGAAGGCCAATCTTTTGTCACTCTGGCGATAGATTGCATATTTCATCTTCTGTTCGGAATCATGGCATGGCTCGCAAGTGAGCTCACCGGAGTAAACAAACCGCTTTAGAAAATCGATCCACTCACTCCTGGCACCCAGTATGATGTGGAGCCGTTTGCCTTCAAATGCCGTCCGACACTTTGTATGTATTATGGTCGGCCGCATCTCCTGGCAATGAGCGGCATACTTTCTATTGCTCAGTCCGATGGCATCACGGACTTGCGCTTGCCACTCTGCTGTCCCGTGGCGGGCAATAGGGTAGAATCTGATATTTAACTCGTTCCTGAGGCACAACAGGTGGTCCCGATAGTTTTGCCATCCATCCATGTTGTTGCCAAAGATAGTCATCATCAGTTTCGACATGAACTGCGCGGGCTTGTCGACTGGATTAATATCGATCGGCTTCCCATCTGTGCCTTTCCACGCTTCACCTTCGGGAGGGAAGCTCTTGCTCATGAATTCCTCGGCTGTATTGCAAGGCAATGAGCCACCATCTTCTATGGTTAGGAAGCAAACGGGTGCATTCAATGGGCCATCCATTCTGACGTAATTCATAGCCTTATCAAGATTGGCAGCCTGTACCATTGCGTCCATATTGTCCTCTTCCTGATTCAATACCATGTCTATCACCTCATCCCCCGGTAACTTATGCCTTCTCAGTCAGACTGGCAAAGGAAAAGGAACTTAGACAGTAACGAGCCCGTTCTTGACGCAGCCGTGGCGCCGCAAGCATGGTCTTTCCTTTTGGCTCAATTTCTGAAAACGGCCGGCGTGGCAGCCGGCCCTCCCTAATCAAAATTGCCCATATTCCGATTATGGGAGGGTCGGGTGCCACCCCGACCGAGACAGAAAACGGTCAAAAGGAAAGACCATGACGCCACAAGGGGTGTTTCAATGTCATTCTTGCATTCCTGGCTCATTTCTGACAGATTCCGGCCATGAAAGCGCTTCCTGGTGCTTGCCAGTAGGCGTTTTGTGAAGACTGCAGACTGACTGAGAGACGATCAACAGTATTTGACTTTTTCAAACGCAGGAGCAAAGACAGCATGACTATCAATCCTCAGGCAATTGAACTCAATACAGCGATCGAAACCGCGAACCCGCATATTTTGAACATGCTCTCGACCAGGGGCAGAAAGATCTTCTTCCCGAAGAGGGGGATCCTGTCGCAGTCCGCGGAGGCGAAGGGATCCGCCATCAATGCCACTATTGGCACGGCGCTTGAAGATGATGGCAGCACCATGGTCCTTGCTTCACTCAGGGCGCTCGTGAACCTTCCCGATGCAGAGAGTTTCAATTATGCTCCGAGTCCGGGTAAACCCGAAATACGCAAGCTCTGGAAAGAAATGCTCGCCAGAAAGAATCCCGGGCTCAAAGGCGTTGAGACTTCTCTGCCAGTGGTGACAAGCGCGCTTACCCACGGTCTATCCATGGCGGGTTACCTGTTTGTTAATGAAGATGATGCCGTCATTTCGCCGGATCTCTTCTGGGAGAACTACGAACTCGTCTTCAGCAACGCCTGGGGCGGCGTGATCTCGACCTTTCCGACTTTCTCTGACAAGAAGGGATTCAATGTCAGCGGTCTGGCGGATAAACTCTCGCAAGGGAAGCCGGGCAAGCGCATTGTAATTCTGAACTTTCCCAATAATCCAACCGGGTACACGGTTACGGAGAGCGAGGCGCAGCAGATCAGAAAAACGCTTGTTTGTGCTGCCGACGCAGGTAACGACATCGTCGTCATCATCGACGATGCATATTTCGGGCTTGTGTTTGAAAAAGGTATTCTCTGCGAATCAATGTTCAGCCTTCTGGCAAACGCGCACGAGCGCATTCTGGCAGTTAAGCTGGATGGTCCGACCAAGGAAGATTATGTGTGGGGATTCAGGGTAGGGTTTGTGACTTTCGGCTGTGCCCGCAACTCGGCAGCCCTTTACAGCGCGCTGGAGTCAAAACTCGGTGGTGCGATACGCGGGAACATCTCCAACTGTTCGAATCTCGGGCAGACGATGCTCCTCTCCGCATACTCGCATGCCGGATATGACAGGGAAAAGGCGGACAAATACGCGATCCTGAAGCGCCGATACGAGAAATTGCGCGACCTCCTGACCGCGCATCCCGAGTATGGCAAATACTTCTCGGCCCTGCCTTTTAACTCGGGGTACTTCATGTGCATCAAGCTAACG
>JBAXMA010000167.1:0-6908 GCA_037134535.1 bacterium | reverse complement strand
CTTGCATGTAACGCAAAGGATTTCAAGCACGCGGCGGCTGATGGTCAGATGGGCTGCCTGATTAAGCTCTATCGCGACTGGAAACTTTCGGGTGACGGGCAGATGCTCGGCAAACTCTGGCCCAACGCGAAGAAGGCCATTGAGTTCTGCTGGCTTCCCGGCGGATGGGATGCTGACCAGGACGGAGTCATGGAGGGCTGTCAGCACAACACGATGGATGTGGAATACTACGGCCCCAACGGTCAGATGTGCTGCTGGTATCTCGGTGCGCTTCGTGCGGGGGAGGAGATGGGACGCCAGGTTGGTGACATCGCGTTTGCCGACAAGTGCCGGTCGCTGTTTCTGAGGGGCAGGAAGTGGGTGGATGAGAATTTGTTCAATGGCGAGTACTATGAGCAGGAGATCCGCCCGATGAAAGAGGGGACCATTGCCGAGGGCTGCCGCGTTGGCGCGGGCGCAAAAGATCCGGCTAATCCGGACTGGCAACTCGGCAAAGCGTGTCTCGTCGATCAGCTTGTCGGCCAATACCTGGCGCACACTTGCGGGCTTGGGTATCTGCTTGATCCGGGCCACGTCAAGACCACCCTGCGCAGCATCATGCGGCACAACTTCCGGCAGATCTATGGACATTTCAATAATATGCGCTCGTTTGTCCTGAACGACGAATACGCGCTTTTGATGGCAACGTATCCAAAAGGAACCCGGCCGTCGCAACCGTTCCCTTACTTTGCCGAGGTGATGACGGGTTTGGAATACGCGGCGGCGGTAGGTATGTTGTACGAAGGCCTGACGGCTGACGGGCTCAGGGCTATGAGTGCCATTCGCAGTCGCTATGACGGCAAGAAGCGCAGTCCGTGGAATGAGGCTGAGTGCGGGCACCATTATGGTCGGGCCATGGCCTCGTGGGGCGCTATTCCGGCATGGACCGGCTTCCAGTACTCAGGCACTGAAGGCGAGATGACCTTTGCGTTCCGCAAAGGTACATGGTTCTGGTCGAACGGTTCGGCGTTTGGAACATGCCGCCAGCAATCGGCAGGCAGGAAGACATCTATTCAGTTGACAGTTATAGCTGGTGCCCTGAAGCTAAGCCGGTTCACATTAAACGGCAAAGGCTCTGTCACTTTCCGTCCGACCAGGGAGATCGAAGGGCCTGGAGTTATCCGGTTTGCGGTCTGATAGGAGGAAGATGAAAAAGTTTCTGTCATTGATCGCTATTGTCTGCCTGATGTTATCCGCCGGGTGCGGCGCGGAACAGTATGAAGGACTCAGCTCCACCGAGCTTGCCCTTATTGGACACTGGGTCGCTACAGGTGTAGAGATGGATAACGGCGGAACGAATTCTGTCGCTGATATGGGCGTTAACGAACAATGGATATTCTTATCTGACAAGACGTTTAACGGATATATCACCGATGCCGACACAGGAAAGGCTGTTCAAGTTCAGACTGGGACGTGGTCAGCTGATTACGTGAAACTCTACATCGACACCGGAGCTTCTTCTTACTCGTATTCGATCAAGGGAACCGGCGACAGCTTCTGGATATATGCCGGCGGGACCAACGGTGGCTGGGTCGAGTACGACCGCTGACCGGGGTTGCTACATATCGAACATCATTTGCCGGGGCGGCTCCGGCACGATGACCTTCTCGTATTCAGTATCGGGCGGCAGATCCTTCTGCTGTCTTGCCAGGACAGCCATCTCATCGCAACGGGTGTTTTCCTTGTTGTCAGTGTGGCCCCGTACCCAGATGAAGTTTACTTCGTGTTCAGCGGCCAGATTCAGCAGCTGGTCCCATAGATCGGGATTGATAACGCGATCTTTCCCGTGGTTTCGCATCCATCCGTTCCGCCGCCAGGTCGCAGCATTGCCGCCAGTGAACATGTCGACCACGTACTTTGAGTCGCTGTAGATGGTTATCTTATGTTTCGTCGCGCCCAATGAGCGAAGGCCGACTATCACGCCGAGAAGTTCCATGCGGTTATTGGTGGTCTTCCGGACGCCGCCCGAGAGTTCCTGGCGCTGGCTGTTCCGTATCAGCACAATCCCGTACCCGCCTGTGCCGGGATTTGGTGCCGCCGCGCCATCTGCGTACATTGTTACTTCAGGGAGTGGATCAGACATGGCGTGACTATGGCAGAAGGTTGAGCAGGAGACAAGGGGCGTGACATTACTTCAGGGCATTGCTTTTGACTTTCACTGATTGCCGTTCTATCTTCGCTGGTGTGTTGCGTGGGAGGGGAGAGATATGACTGAGCTGAACTTTGCGCAGGCGAATCGATTTCTTGTGATCCGGCTGGGAGCCATCGGTGACGTTCTTCGGGTCCTGCCGGCTGTACGTCGCCTGCGGGTTGGTCGGCCCGACGCCACGATTGCATGGGCCGTCGAAGAGTGGGCGGCACCTGTACTGGAAGGTAATACCAACTTCAATCGTCTTCATATCCTTAAACGCAAAGAGCTGCGGGCCGGTGGTCTGAGGGCGGTGGCAGAAATCAGGCGGTTCCGTGCGGAGATCCGGGCAGAGCACTACGAAGTAGTTCTGGATTGTCATGGCCGGCTTCGCAGCGGACTGGTGGCCTGGATGTCCGGTGCACCATTGAGGCTCGGTTATGCGCGTGGTCAGGAGTCGGAAGGAAACTTCTTATTTACGAACCGCAAGGTCCGGCTTGAGGATCCATCTGTGAACCGCGTACAGCGTTTTTTGCGGCTCCTGGAGCCGCTTGGTTTGGATACGGCCTTTGACCCATCAGACACCGGTGTGCAGGTACCGGCGGCACTTGCGACAGAGGCTGGGGCATGGTATGAAAGTGCCGGAAAGCCGCCGCTTGCCGTGTATCCCGGTGGTAGCCTGCGGCGGGCCAGGCGCTATCGCTGGCCGGTTGACCGGTGGATTGAGCTGCTGCGTGAACTGAGCGGACGAGGCGTGAGGTCAGTGGTATTCTGGGGGCCGGACGAGGAGGCTGAGACCAGGGCAATCTGTGGAGCCGTCGCAGGATGTCAGCTGGCGCCTCGGACGAGGATTCCAGAGATGATGGCAATGATCGGGTGCTTCAGAGCCTATCTTGGAACTAACACTGCGGCGCTGCATATGGCCTGGTTGCAGGGCGTGCCGAGCGCGTTCTTCACCGGACCGGTGGCCGATGCGCGTAAGGACATGCCGTTGCCGCCAGTCCGGTCGCGTGCGCTGCAGGCTGAGGTGGTAGGCGAGGTGGGTGTAAACGATGCGCGGGATGCCGTGCTTGATCTCCTGGGGGGCTGATGAAGAGTTTGGAATTGCGCAGGTTGTGTGAAGGACTGCTGGTGCGCCGGCATGAGCAATGGCTGAAACAGTGGTATGGCAAGCCGCTTGCTGATATCGAGTCCGGCAGCTCACTGACTGACCTGCTGCGCGAACAGCACTTCTGTAATTACATCGTGTGGGGATATGAAGACCATGCCCGCCGCAGGGATGTACCGGCCAGCCATACTGTGAAAATCAAGCGCGGCATTGACAAGTGGAACCAGCGCCGCAACGACATGATGGAGCGGCTTGACCTTCATACACTGGCGGCTATTGGAAAGCGGATATCGCCCAGTGCGGCGCTTCATTCCGAATCTTTCGGCATAATGCTGGATCGCCTGTCGATCATCTCACTGAAACTCCGCCACATGAGGATCAATGCGAGCCGGCGTGATGATGCTGCACTGGCGGCGGAATGTGCGAGGCGCTGCACCATTCTGGAGGAGCAGAGGAGCGACTTGCTGAGCTGCCTGCGCGATCTACTGGACGATGTTGTGGCGGGGCGGCGCCGGGTCAAAGTGTATTATCAGCTTAAACAGTATAACGATCGCCGTCTCAATCCGCACCTCAGGGGAGCGGCGTGCGGTTGTAACAAGAAATGAGAACAACCCTGGACAGCCTCCGGACCGCACGAATAGCGATCATCTATCCGAAGGCCATCGGTGATTTCATGTTTGCGTTGCCTGCTCTGCACAGTCTGCGCCGGGCGTTACCGGAAGCAGCACTCCTGCTGGTGGTTAAGGAGAAACAGGAACCGCTGGCGCGTGGTCTGGCCGGGCAGGTGGTGGATGAAGTAATCGCGCTTGGGGGCCGGACGACAATTTTGGATGTGCGACGCAAGCTGTCTGAATGGCGTGCGTCGATAACCATCGACCTGGTCGGAAACGATCAGTCCGGACTGATCACTATGTTTCGAGGAGGGCGGCGTATACGCCCTGACCGGCATGACTGCAAGGGGATGGGTGCCCTCTATACTGCATCGGCTGAAGCCATGCCGCGGCTTCCCGGTGGCGGGCCCCATCGCGTTGAGCAGCTTCTGTCATGGGTGGGAAGCCTCGGTGTACCGCGGGGCCCGGTGTCATTCCGTCTCTTTCTGCCAGCCCGCGCTGTTGAGCTGGCACAGGCGACTATTACCCGGTACGGGTTGGCGGGTAGTCGTGCGGTATTTCTTAACGTTGGCGCGAGCCGCTACTGCAAACGCTGGCCAGCTCGAAACTTCCGTGCCCTTGCTGAACAACTTGTGAAGAGTGGATACAGGATTGTGATTACCGGAGCCGCCGAGTTCAGGTCCGACAAGAATTACGACAGGAGTGTATCCAGCGAATGGTTTGCGGACGGTTTTGTCGACGGGGAGAAGTGCATCAATCTGATTGCTGGCGAGGGATTGCCTGCGGATCTGCATCTGCAGCGCGACGCCTGGCTGTTGCGGTATTCCGGCGCACCACTGGTTGTTGTGGGAAACGACACGGGGCCTATGCAGATTGCGGGGTCGGTCGGTGAAGATGCGAGTGTTCCGACGATTACTCTTTTCGGCCCGACCGACTGGCGACGCTACGGTCCGTATGATCCATCGCGGACCAGGGAGAATCCAAATGGTGAATGTGCATGGATTCTGCCTGCACACGGGGTGACCTGTCTGCCGGCGGGAGATGACGAGTCGTGTCGCAGCTACCGCGCTGGTTGCGATACAGCGGAGTGTATGGCGTCGATCACTCCGGACGTTGCCCTTGATGCAGTACTCCGCCGGATCAAGGCGAACCAGTAAGGATATCTATCATGCCTGTCTGCTTGCCATTTGCGGGGAGAAAGCCAATACTCCGGCAGGTCAGGAATGTTGACACAGAGGCACCGCGTGAGGCTGATAGGCGCAGGGGCCACGAGTAACAAGAGGATGTCGGCTAAGTGAAAAGTCTTCAGGAGGGGCGCGATCAATTGCGTCCTAAACGAAATGAATAATGACAGGATTGAGATTGTCCACGGCAGTATCACGCACCAGAAGGTGGGAGCCATCGTCAATGCAGCCAACTGGACACTGCTTGGCGGAGGAGGGGTTGACGGGGCGATACATCACGCAGCAGGGCCGCGCATGCTTGCCGAATGCACAAGACTTCACGGCTGCGAGACAGGCCAGGCTAAAATAACGAACGGCTACAAACTGCCTGCCAGACATGTGATTCACACGGTGGGTCCGGTCTGGCACGGTGGTGATCGTGGAGAGGACGAGTTGCTGGCGTCCTGTTATCGCGAATGCTTCCGGATAGCCAATGAACGCCGGATCACCACGATCGCGTTTCCCGCAATCAGTTGTGGTTCCTACAAATTCCCGCTTGAGCGTGCTACAAAAATAGCATTTGAAGAAGTCCGTAAGGCATTGTCCGCAAATCCGGCTCTTGAGAAGGTGCTGTTCGTGTGTTTGAATAAAGAAGTGGTTGAAATGTACCAGAAAGTTCAGGCTATGCCTTGTAACGAGGTTGGCGCTCAGCCGCTGTGAGATATCAGGAGTTTGGCAATGAGAGGCGCGAGCACATCGGGTTTGACGTTCTTGCTGATGGCAGTCTGCTTTGCCGGCTGTGAACCGATGGTGTTGAATGAGGGCGAAGTAACCAACAGAGATGTGGCAGGGACGTGGTCCTATGTTGATACAAGCGGCGCCCGGTCGACGTGGACGCTGGTCCAGGCTGCTGATGCGACTCTGGACGGAACGGGCACATCAAGCGAGACTATGATCGGATTTGTCAATGGGGATGCCGTCCAGATGACCATTACCTACTCATCCAATGTTACCACGAGGGTGAACGGTACGGTGTCTGATAACGCTATGTCTGGAGCATTCACCAACTCTGTTTCTGAACGCGGTTCATGGACTGCCTACAAAAAACAATAGTTATGCCGGTCAAAGGAGGGGTAGGGTGGCCTGTATACTCTGCATAGACGATGATGCGACCGTTCTGATGATGCTTGAGAAACTGCTGAAACATGCGGGTCATTCTGTTCTCAAAGCTAACACAGCCAGGAAGGGATTGCGTACGGTAGCTGGGGGCAAAGTTGATCTGATTATCCTGGACGTAATGATGCCGGGCATGAACGGCGTCGAGATGCTCAAGAAGCTCAAAGATTCTGAGCTGACAGCTAGTATTCCAGTGATCATGTTCAGCGGGTGTGATGAAGATGAGATTAAGCAGCAGGCCTTTGGTGAATACATTGAGAACTTCATTGTCAAAGGGACTCCGTTAAATGAGATCAGGGCCAGGATCGAGAAGATCCTGGCGCTACGGCCACCGAAGTGAACACCCGAATCTAACCGAAATGGCCTGTGCTAGTGCCTTTTCGGTCTGATCCTGTTCTGACCAATCTGTTTAAAGAGAACATACAAGGAGGATAAACAATGCGTCGTCAGCACAAAGTGCTATTACTGTCCGTCAGCATCGCTTCTGCTGCTTTCGTCATGATCGCCGGAGCCGAGCCAGTTGCGGCAGCCTTTGCACGGGCCAAGCGCGTAATAGCATGGGACCTCGCGGCTCTCGCCAAGCCGCCCGTGATTCACGCCACTACTGAGAGACCGGCGAAAGGGATGCGCGCGTTCTTTTACGAGGGCGCCGACTACAAAGGTAAGCCGACCTGGGTATTTGC